>NZ_JARESO010000066.1:0-41722 GCF_046030175.1 Paraburkholderia sp. RL17-373-BIF-A | reverse complement strand
GTTGATCGGCACGCTGTTCCTGTTCGTGCTGATCGCCAACTGGTCCGCACTGGTGCCGGGCGTGACGCCACCCACCGCGCACCTCGAAACGGACGCCGCGCTCGCGCTGATCGTACTGGGCGCCACAATCTTCTACGGCATACGCACGCGCGGCACCGCGGGCTATTTTGCGGCCTTCGCCGAGCCGAGTTGGGTGATGATTCCGTTGAACGTCGTCGAGCAGATCACGCGAACGTTTTCCCTCGTAGTGCGCCTGTTCGGGAATGTGATGAGCGGCGTGTTCGTGATCGGCATCATCCTTTCCCTCGCGGGCCTGCTCGTCCCGATTCCTTTGATGGCGCTGGATCTGCTCACCGGCGCCGTACAAGCCTACATTTTCGCGGTGCTGTCGATGGTGTTCATCGGTGCAGCGATCAGCGATACCCATGATCCCGTCGGCGTCGAACAGGGCAACACCTCATGAATAACCTCATTGAAGTCGTCAGCATCGCCGCCGCCGCGCTTGCTGTGTCGTTCGGCGCGATCGGGCCGGCACTGGCCGAAGGCCGCGCCGTCGCGGCCGCAATGGACGCGATCGCGCGGCAGCCGGATTCGGCTGGCACCGTTTCGCGCACCCTGTTCGTCGGGCTGGCCATGATCGAGACGATGGCGATCTATTGCCTCGTCATCGCCTTGTTGCTGCTGTTCGCCAATCCGTTCGTCAAGTAGGCGCCGGTCATGCGAATCGACTGGTCGACGCTCGCGCTGCAGACGATCAATGCCCTGGTCCTCATCTGGCTGCTGGCGCGTTTCCTGTTCCGTCCGGTAGCGAGGATCATCGCCGAGCGTCAGAAGGCGGCTCAGTCACTGATAGCGGATGCCGAAGCGGCAAAGCGGGCGGCGGTTCTGGAACGCGACACCGCGGCTCGCGAAACGCAGCAGCTCACCGCCGCGCGCGGCGACGCCTTGAAGGCAATCGCGGTGGAGGCGGAGGCGCAGAAAGCGGCACTACTGTGCGCCGCGCAAAGCGAGGCGGACAAGGTGCGCTCGACAAGCATCGCCCAGGCCGGGGCGGCGCGCGTCGAGCAGGACAAACTGGTGGCGCGGCGGGCTACGCAGCTGGCCGTCGATATCGCGGCGAAGTTGCTCGCCAGGCTGCCCGAAAGTGCGCGCGTGAGCGGATTCATCGAGGGTCTCGCCGAGGGCATTGCGCAGCTGCCCGAAGCGGTTCGCGCACAGCTCGGTGCGAACGGCACCGCGCTCAAGGTCTTCGCGCCGCGCGCACTGACGCAGCCGGAGCAGGAGCGTTGCCGCGAGGTGCTCGCGGCCAGCCTGGAGCGACCTGTGTCGCTACAGATCGAGGTCGATCCTCTCCTCATTGCCGGGCTGGAACTGCGGGCCGACCATGCGGTGGTGTGCAACAGTCTCGGGGCCGATCTCGCGCGAATCAGAACGGCGTTGCTGGATGGCGACCATGCGCCCGGCTGACATGGCCGACGATCCCTGGCTGACGGAACAGCGCACTACGCTGACCCGCACGGCGGTGGCGCCCCATGCGCAGACGCTCGGGCGCGTCGAACGGTTCGGGGACGGCATCGCCTTTGTCTCCGGGCTGCCTGATGCGGCCCTCAACGAACTGCTGCATTTCGAAAGCGGCGCGACGGGCTTCGCGCACACGTTGGACACGGACCTAATCAGCGTCGTGCTGCTGGACGACGGCAGCGCAGTCGAAGCAGGGACTCGCGTGACCCGTACCGGCGCTGTGCTTGAAGTGCCGGTTGGCGAGGGGCTGCTGGGCCGCGTGATCGACCCGCTCGGACGGCCGCTCGACCGTGACGAGCCGGTCGTGGCCGCGCGACGCATGCCGGCTGAGCGGCCCGCGCCTGCGATCATCGAACGCGACCTGGTCAGCGAGCCAGTCGAAACCGGCGTGCTGCTCGTCGACGCGTTGTTCGCGATCGGCCGCGGCCAGCGGGAACTGATTATCGGCGATCGCGCCACCGGGAAAACCGCGCTGGCCATCGATACCATCGTCAATCAGAAGCAGTCGGACATGATCTGCGTGTACATCGCCATCGGCCAGCGTACGACCGCCGTGCAGCGAGTGATCGAATCCGTGCGCCAATACGGCGCGCCCGAACGCTGCATCTTCGTGGTCGCCGGCGCATCGTCCGCGCCCGGGTTGCAGTGGATCGCGCCGTTCGCGGGCTTCACCATAGCCGAGTACTTTCGCGACCGCGGACAACACGCGCTGGTCGTTATCGACGACCTCACCAAACATGCCGCCACCCACCGCGAACTGGCGCTGCTGACGCGCGAACCGCCGGGACGCGAGGCCTATCCCGGCGACATCTTTTACGTACACGCCCGCCTGCTCGAACGGGCGGCCAGGCTGTCGGCCAAACTCGGCGGCGGCTCCCTGACGGCGCTGCCGATCGCGGAAACGGATATGGGCAACCTGTCCGCTTATATCCCGACCAACCTGATTTCCATTACCGATGGGCAGATCGTGCTGAATGCCGCGCTATTCGCGGCGAACCAGCGCCCGGCCGTCGACGTGGGCTTGAGTGTGAGCCGGGTCGGCGGCAAGGCGCAGCACCCGGCGCTGCGGGACGTATCGGGGCGTCTGCGGCTCGATTACGCGCAGTTTCTCGAGCTCGAGATGTTCAGCCGCTTTGGCGGTCTGACCGACGCGCGTGTCGCCGGCAAGATCGCTCGTGGCGAACGTATCCGCGCACTGATTGCCCAGCCGCGTTTCAGCGCCTTGCGCACGCTCGACGAGATCGCGCTGCTTACGGCACTCGCGGCAGGCGTGTTCGACGCCGCGCCTGCCACGATCATCGCTGAAGTGCGAACGCAACTAGCCGCGCGACTGCAGGGCCCGCGCGTGCAATCGGAACTGGCGCAGGCTCGCGCGCGTTCATCGTCCGCACCGTTTGACGCAGCACTCCAGGCTGTACTGGTCGTCACGGTTCGCGAGCTCGTTCAACAGATGACGCCACCGGTCGCCGGTGGGCCCTCCGGAACCGGGAATCCGACATGAGCGGCCAACTCTCCGAAATCGAATCACGCAGCGTCACCGCCCGCCAGCTCGACGCCGTCATCGGCGCTATGCGTGGGATTGCCGCGGCTCGCTCGCGGGAAGCCCAGAAGCGGCTGCCCGGCATCCGTTCTTCGGCGTCGACAGTGGGCGCCGCGATTGGCGCCGTACTCGCTCACGGCGGCGGAGTGCCTGAGCGTGCACCGGATCACGGCGCGCAGATCTTCATCGTGCTCTGCGCGGAGCAGGGGTTCGTCGGCGCGTTCAATGAAGAGATCCTCGACCACACGCTGTTCCGACTTGCGTCGGCGCACAGCGAAGTTCTGCTCGTGGGAACGCGTGGCCAGATCGCCGCCAATGAACGTCACCTCACGTTTGCATGGAGTTCGCCGGCCGCGTCCCATGCCGACGACGTGGCCACACTGGCCAACCGTATCACCGATGCGCTCTATCAACGTCTCGAGCCTCAGACGGCTACGAAGGTGTCGGTCATTCACGCGGTGCCCGGCATCGCGGCGCATGGCGAGATCGTCGAGCATCGCCTGATTCCGTTTGATTTTTCGCGTTTCCAGGCGGTGCGGCGCAGCCAGCCGCCGTTGCTCACGTTGCCGGCCGAGCGGCTGCTCGCCGGGTTGGTCGAAGCCTATGTCTATGTGGAGCTGTGCGAGGCGCTGATGCTCTCGTTCGCCGCCGAAAACGAAGCGCGCGTGCGCGCGATGATGGCTGCGCGCGCCAACGTGAGGGACACGCTCGATGAACTGACGCAACGGTACCGGCAGGTCCGCCAGGACGAAATCACGGCTGACATCGTGGAATTAGCGGCGAGTGCCGAGACTGCCGTTTGAGCGGACGCGTAGTTGATGTCTTGACGCAAGTCAATTAGCTCAAGCTGTTCGCGCCGATGATCTAAACGTCCGGGCAGTGTTTTCATATCGCGATGCCAGCGATGCGGCCGCGGCAGACGATTTCGCAGCAAGTTGCGCGACAAGGTGTTACGCCAGGGAGAAGGCAAATGGGAGTTGGCATGCAAATCGTCTATCTCGGTTTCGCGGGCACGTCGCAGATCGAAGCCGAGGCGGCGTCGCAATTGATTCGTCTGGAACGTTTCGGCAAGTCCATTGCGGGCTGCCACCTCGCGGTTGAATCCATCCACGTGACGGCGGATGGCTACCGGAACGGCGCCTATGCCGGTGAAGCGCCCACACCGCTGTTCGACGCCCGGCTCGACCTGATCATGCGCGATGGCGAACTGGTCCCGGTCAGACATTGCCTCAACACCAGCGCCAATGCGGCGATCAAGGCTGCATTCGATTTCGCCGAACAGAAGCTCAATGGGACTCCGGCTCGTACGCGGCCCTGACCCGCTCGATACCGAAGTCGGGCAGCCCGCCTTGTCTTTCGCAATGCACACTGAGGAGGAAACATGTACGCAAACATTCTAATAGCCGTGGACGGCAGCGAAGCGTCCAACCGTGCGCTCACCGAGGCGATCCGCATGGCCAAACTGGCGCGCGCCAAACTGACCGCCGTCTACGTTATCGACCAGTCTGGCGCGTTCACGTACGCGGGCGCCTGCGACCCCCATCTGCTGACTGACGCGGAGCGCCAGGTTGGGCGAAGCCTGCTTAACGACGCTGTCGCCAGGATGAACGAGTTCAACGTGTCCGGGCATTCCGAGATTATCGAGACGCTGGGCATCGCCGAGGACATCGCCAGTTGTATCGCGCGTTATGTCGACGCGCACGGCGTGGATCTCGTCGTGATGGGCACGCACGGCCGGCGTGGCATGCGGCGCATGGTGCTCGGCAGCGTCGCCGAGCGTTTCGTGCGCCATTCGCCGTGCCCCGTGCTGCTTGTTCGGGAGCCTGCCGTCGACGCCTGAGCGGGAAGCAGGGAAGGTTCCCATCAGCGTAAGCGCTGGCGCGATCCGTGGGCACTGACGAGGCCATTTTTCCAGGCGTGCTGCCGACGCTGACTTCCGCTTGATACATGTCAAGCGAGACTACGTCAGCCGGCCTACAGTCAGTCGTACAGCAGTTCTGTTTCGTCCAACGGAGGCATTCCATGAAAGCGCTCGTGTATCACGGTCCCGGCAAGAAATCGCTCGATGAACGGCCGATTCCCAAGCTCGCCGCACCCGGCGATGCGATCGTCAAGATGACGCGCACCACGATTTGCGGCACCGATCTGCACATTCTGAAAGGAGACGTGCCAACTTGCGAGCCTGGGCGCATTCTCGGACATGAGGGCGTTGGCATAGTCCAGGAGGTCGGCGCGGCCGTCTCCGCGTTCAAGCAAGGCGATAGGGTGCTGATTTCGTGCATTTCTTCGTGCGGCAAATGCGACTACTGCCGGCGCGGGATCTACTCGCACTGCACGACAGGCGGCTGGATTCTGGGTAACAAGATCGACGGAACGCAGGCCGAGTACGTGCGCATTCCGCACGCCGAGACCAGTCTGTACCCGATTCCGGCCGGTGCTGATGAGGAAGCGCTCGTCATGCTCTCGGACATCCTGCCCACCGGCTTCGAATGCGGCGTGCTGAACGGCAAGGTGCAGCCGGGCAGCACAGTGGCGATTGTCGGTGCTGGCCCGATTGGTCTCGCCGCGCTCCTGACCGCACAGTTCTATTCGCCAGCGCAGATCGTCATGATCGACCGCGACCGCAACCGTCTCGAAGTCGCTAGCCGCTTCGGCGCCACGGCCTGTATCGACATCGGCAGTGCCGATCCGGTGGCCGCCGTGATGCAACTGACGGACCAGACGGGCGTCGATTGCGCGATCGAGGCCGTAGGGGTACCCGCGACGTTCGAATTGTGCGAGGCGCTCATCGCGCCCGGCGGCGTCATCGCGAATATCGGCGTGCATGGCGTCAAGGCCGATCTGCACCTGGAAAAACTTTGGGACCGCAACATCTCGATCACGACGGGTCTGGTCGACACCGTCAGCACGCCGATGTTGCTCAAGACTGTTCGCGCGAAGCGCATCGATCCAGCGCAACTCATTACTCACCACTTCCAGCTCGAGGACGTGGCTAATGCCTATGACACCTTTGGCCGTGCGGTTGAAACGCACGCGCTCAAAGTCATTATCGAGGTGTCTTAGGCATTTTACGAAACCCAGTATCCATGACGTTCATGGACGATTCCAGGAGTAACACGATGAGCAACTTGACTCGATTTGACCCGTTTCCACTCGAACCCATGTCGGAACTGTTCCAGGGGCTATTCCGCCCGCTACGCGGCGCGCCGGGCGGCGATGCGCCGCTCGCCGACATCAAGGTGGATGTGACGGAAAGCGACACAGCGTACACGGTGAAAGCCGAACTACCAGGCGTTGAGAAGAACGATATCGACGTGAAGATCGACGGCAATCTCGTCTCGATAAGCGCCAAGGTCGAGCGCAAGCAGGAACTGAAAGAAGGAGAACGCGTCGTTCGACGTGAGCGTTACTCGGGCTCCGTCAGCCGCTCGTTCTCGCTCGCGACGGAGATCAACGAAGCGACCGCTGCGGCCGAGTACAAGGACGGCATACTCTCGTTGACGCTTCCCAAAAAAGCGACCTCGGAGAGCAAGCGCCTGCAGATCAATTGATTGCCGTCGCGCCGGGGCGTGTGGCGTTACGCGCCCCGGCGGGTCCAGTATTATCGGCACTTTTTAATCGCGCCGTGGATGGAAGATGAGCCATGCGGCAAGACTTGTCAGAAGCATCGCAATTAGTGCGACGATCCAGAAGCCGTGAGCGTCGTATCTGAAGGGGAGGCCGCGAGCGACCGGCATCCGGGTGATGGACGCGTCGAGACCTTCAATCCGCTGTTTCCGAACGGCTACTACTTCACGCTGGCGGGATACACGGGCTATAGCAACGTGATTCACGTGAAGCCGTCGATCACGTTCAAGGGATCGCCAAAGGTCACGTTAGTGACGGCGCTCGGTTTCCAGTGGCGCGCGCCGGCAGCTGATGCGATCTAAGGTCAAGGGATGGCCGTGGTGCCCGGCACGGCGGGGAAGGGAACGCGCTGGACGGGGATGTATGCGCAGATTCGCGCCGACTGGCCCGTCAGCCGGAACGTTGCGCTCGCGCTGGAAGCGGTGCATTTCGAAGTCGGTGACTCGATCCGTGCGCTCGGCGCGCGCGCAATGCGGATTATGTGGGCATCGAAGCGAAGTTTGGATGGTGACCGGGTAGCCGCTACGGCTGGACACAGAGCACTTGTTGCATCGACCGTTGTCTCGCATCGGCGGTAGCACGTTTATTGCGGCGAATCCGGACGGAACTCACTGCGGGTGCCGCACGGTGGAGGAATTCTGCCACTGCGCGACGGTGTCTTTCCGTCCTCATTCGCCACTTTCATCGAGTCATGCAAATGGGCATCAGCCAGCGAGGGCCTCCCGGGACAGCTCACCGTTCCCCGTCTTTCCCAAATTCACGAATGCAACTAACTGTCATGTGCAAAACCGCTACCCGCAAAAAGGTCAAAAAGCGAAGTCTGTAGAGGAGCGGGGCGATGGCATTGTGTCCATGTCCGCACCCAAATTTCGCAGTCGGTGTTGGCAGTCGCAGTCTGCCGCCATCCGTGTTGTTCAGTGAAAACCGGTGTCCCGTTCACCGACAGAAGCTTGAGACGAAATGCCAGCATTGCGGGCAGGAGACACCCTACATCCTCAACGCGAATCTTGTGGGCTCACCGTATCGTTGTGCGCGCTGCGGCGCGCTTTACGCAACGTGATCGCCTCCAGCTTTTTGCAACGAAGCCAGCGATGCGCAAAGAGCATCGTATTGCCATCGCGCGGCATTTCCATAATCGCATGGCGGGCCGCTTTCGCCTTGGCATTGACGATCGCGACCTGTAGCTCGCCGGCTCAGGTGGCAGGGCCGGTGCTTGAGAAGCTTCCAATGATCGATGCGCCAAAACTGTCGTGTGCGATATGCAAAACCGGGTGTTGATAATCATGCGGAAGGCCTCCTTGGTCGCCCACAAAAAAGGGCGGCCAAGTCTACAGTGGTGGTGCGATCCACCAACCGACCTGTCAGGAGGCGCATATGAGGTACTGCGGCATCGATCTGCACTCGAACAATGCCGTGGTCGCCGTGATCGACGACCAGGACCGGGTGCTTTACTGCAAGCGGCTCACCAACGATCTACAGCTGATCCGGGCTGCGCTCGCTCCGCACATGAATGAGCTGCTGGGAGTAGTCGTGGAGGCCACGTTCAACTGGTATTGGCTGGTCGACGGACTGATCGCCGCCGGCTTCGCTGTGCATCTCGCCAACACTGCGGCAACCAGGCAGTACGAGGGACTGAAGTATGCGGGCGACGAGCGTGATGCCGTGTTCCTCGCTCATATTTTCCGTCTTGGACTGCTGCCTGAAGGCTACATCTATCCACAAGCGGAGCGTTCGTTGCGCGATCTCGCCCGCAAGCGGCTACAGCTTGTGCAGCAGCGTACGCTTCACATCCTAAGCATCGAGAGTTTGCTGGCACGTCAGATCAACGTCCGGATGAACGGCGAACGCATCCAGCGACTGGATGATGGTGCGATACACGCATTCGGGTTACCGCTGCATGTGGAGCGCGCGATGATGGCCAACATGGCGGTTCTGCGCACACTGCGCGGTGAGATAGTCGCGTTCGAAACGATCCTGCATCACGAGGTGCGACTCCGTCCGGAATTCGTAATGCTGAAAACAACACCGGGTATCGGCGATGTACTCGCGGCCACGATCATGCTCGAGACGGGCGCCATTTCGCGCTTCGCCAGCGTCGGCCAGTTCAGCTCCTACCGCCGGTGCGTCGACAGCAGGCGAATTTCAAATGGCAGGAAAAAAGGTGAAGGCAACACCAAGAATGGCAACAGATATCTCGCATGGGCGTTTATCGAAGCGACGCCGGGGCGCTTCGCTATTGCCCCCAGGCGAGAACCTTTTATGAACGCAAAAAGGCCAGGCGTCTTCCAGTAGTCGCCATGAAGGCGCTCGCACACAAGCTAGCGCGTGCGGCTTACTACATGATGCGCGACGGCAAATCTTTTGAGGTTCAGCGATGTTTTAGCCAAGTTTGGCGGGGGACCGGGAGCCCGGTAAAGTTGTTGGTCCGAATCCATCGAGTTGATCGTGCCCGGTCCCCGGCCATCCTCCTGCTGCGAACCCTGATACGCCCAGGCCGTGGGCCGATAGCTGTCTGGTACCCGCAAAGGGTAACCATGGAATTGGCATGTATCTCTGGACACTGGCCTGGTACCGACGACTCTCTGGGACTCAACCGAGCCAGGGGTGAATGCCGCAACGCTGGTGTTCATCTTGATCCCGATGGGTGACTGGTGCGGATCAGTTCCGCGACCAGACGACGAGAAACCGGGTGCGCTACCACGCTTCGTAATGCTTCAGGATGGCCAACTCGGCTTCCCAGGTGCAGGGCGTTGTCCCTGAGGGGAACAACTTATCTCTTTACTCCGGCCTTCCGATGGGTGACGACTTTACTTCGCTCTACGACGCTGCAAGGCCTGAATCTTGAGGAGAGAGATATATCCCTTCACTCCGGCCTTTCAATGGGTGAGAATTTTACTTCGCCCGCGGTGACAAGTTTGCTTCGCTCTACGAAGGCCGTGCCCCCGCTCTCGCATCATTGCGTTTGCATCGGTAGACGGCGCCGATCAGTCACACAGAATGTGTGCCTGAACGCATCCTCAAAGGGTAAACGATAGTTTTGGCCATATTGACTCGGGGCAGATTGCTGCTACCATTAATTCATCAGCATACTGAACAAATTCCAAGGCAAAGCGATGACATTCAAATTCGCAGCAAATCTAGACGATCTGAATCCCGATGAACCCTACGCCGCCACGATCGAAAGTGAGCAGATAGCCCTATACCTGGTCGATGGTGAGGTGTACGCGACCCACAACGGTTGCACTCACCAGTTCGCGCTGCTCAGCGACGGGTATCTGGAGGATGGGTGCATTGAGTGTCCGTTGCATCAAGGGAAGTTCGACGTGAAGACAGGGGCGGCCCTCTGCGCGCCAGCCACCACTCCGGTCAGGACCTACAAGGTCCAGGTCGAAGGCGGCGCAGTGATGGTCGAGCTCTGAAGGTCTGAATTATCGACAACGCCAGGAATTTAAAAGTGGAAACGATTTTGATCATCGGCGCAGGGCAAGCTGGCGGAAGGGCAGCGGAGACGCTCCGAGCGCAGGGCTTCGATGGCTCGGTAGTCCTCGTCGGTGATGAGCAGCATAGGCCTTACGAGCGTCCCGCACTTTCGAAGACGGTGTTGACGGCGGCTGACGATAACGACTGCTTTAGTGCGTGGCTACATTCAAGTGATTTCTACAAGGCGAACAGGATCGACTGGATTGCCGACAGCGTCGAAAAACTTGACGTGAATCGCCGTGTTGCGACGCTTGAAAGTGGACTAAGTGTCAGATTCGACAAATGCCTGATCACTACTGGTGGTCGTGCCCGCCATTTGCCCAGCACGCCCGATAGCGGCCATGTGTTTACGCTGCGTACGCTATTAGATGCGATGAGAGTGCGGGCGCGCATGGGTGATGCGCGTTGCGTCGCGGTCATCGGTGGAGGGTTCCTCGGATTAGAGTTCGCAGCCAGCGCGCGAGCTCGAGGACTCGATGTCACGGTCGTTGAATCCGGTGAGCGATTGCTCGGGCGAGCGTTGCCGGGCGAATTCTCCGAGCGTCTGCGCGCCAAACACGAACAGAATGAGGTGAAGTTCATGCTCGGCGCCAAGCTGCTCTGCTCGGAGGAGGATGCACGCGGAGTGACCCTGGCTTTTGCCGACCATGCGTCGCAGCACTTTGACTTCGTCGTGGTTGCGGTTGGCCAGGAACCGAATGAGGAGCTTGCCACGGAGTCAGGTCTGGAAACGGGTAACGGTATCCATGTTGACGCGCATTGCGAAAGCTCAGTTGCCGGGGTGTATGCAGCTGGCGACTGTGCGAATTTTCCTTTTGGCTCAACTGGGCGGCGTCTGCGTCTCGAGTCGTGGCAGAACGCGCAGGACCAGGCGATCGTCGCAGCGCGGAACATGCTTGGAGAGGCCATTGAATATCGGCCAAGTCCGTGGTTCTGGACAGACCAGTACGACTGGAACGTCCAGATGCTCGGAATGCTCGACGGTCCAGTTGACGAATGGATCGAGCGTCAAGCGTCCAGCGACAAGACTTTGCTCATGGGTTTGCGCGACAACGTCATTGTCTACGCGCTCGCTGTGAACAACGGCGGTGAACTTCGGGCAATTCGTCGTCTTGTTGAGCAGGCTACGCCGGTTGATCCAGAAGCCCTCGCTGACTTGAACGTCAAGTTGCGACAGCTTGAGCGGAACGCTCATTCATAACATATTCAGGAGCGGACTTTGTATTCGTCAGAGACAGTAATTGGGCTCGGTACTCCGAGCATCAAAAACAAGCCGATCGAACAGCTCGTTTGGCCGGAGGAAGGTCTTCATTCAATCCCCGACTGGGTGTACACGAGCGACGATGTGTACGCGCGCGAGGTTGAACGAATTTTTCATGGTCGCACGTGGAATTTCGTTGCGCTTGAAGCAGAGGTTCCCAATAGTGGAGACTATAAGCGCTCGTATGTAGGCCCCACTCCGGTGGTCGTCTCCCGAGCGGAAGATGGGTCCATCCACGTATTCGAGAACCGTTGTGCACACCGTGGTGCCGAGTTCTGCCGACACACACGTGGTAACAACACCGAATTTGTCTGCCCCTATCACCAGTGGTCATATGACCTGAAAGGAAATCTGCAGGGGATCCCGTTCAAACGCGGTGTAAACAGACTTGGCGGCATGCCACGCGATTTCCGTAATGAAGATCATGGCCTCAAGAAGCTCGCGGTCACGACGCGTAACGGGGTTGTGTTCGCATCGTTTGCACACGACATGGAGTCGGTTGAGGATTACCTTACACCCGAGATCCTGAAAGATTTTGATGCGGTATTTAATGGCAAGAAGCTGCGCATCCTTGGTTTCTACAAAAACGAATTGCCGTGCAACTGGAAGATGTACCACGAGAATCTGAAGGATCCGTACCACGCAACGTTGTTGCACTCCTTCCTAGTGGTATTTGGCTTGCTGGTTGCAGGCAACCGGTCGGCGATGGTGGCGGACAGCAAGTACGGTATTCACGGGACGATGGCGTCGGCCAAAAGTGATTCGCTCTACGCGGAGGTCGACGCCGATAAGAAAAAGGAAATGCGCTCGTTTCATGAGGGAATGGTCCTGAAGGACGAACGATTCCTTGAGTATGTCAAGGAATTTGATTCCGAGTGGTCTGTGACCATGCAGACCATCTGGCCAAATCTGATCGTCCAGCGTGAGATGAACACCCTGGGGGTGCGGCACATCGTGCCGAACGGTCCGAACAGCATGATCATGCTGTGGACAATGTTTGGGTACGAGGACGACACTGAGGAGACTACGCGCCATCGGCTACGTCAAGGTAATCTGATGGGCCCGGCCGGGTTCCTGGGTCTCGAGGACAACGAGGCCATGAAGTTTGTGCAGGAAGGCGTGCGTCGCTCGGTGACCGACCGTAGCGTGCTCAAACTCGACAGCGAGAAAATCGGCACCGCGGACAACCTGATCTCGGAAGCAGCTATTCGCTCGATGTACAAACACTATCGTGAAGTGATGGGGTTCTAAATGCTGCCAGGATTCGAGAAGAAATTGATCGCGCACGATAAGGCGCTCGCCGCGCGAGCGGCCGTGGAAGACTTTCACGCGGAATATTGTGCGGTACTGGACGGCGGGAGCATCGAGCAATGGCCCGACTTTTTCACGGAAAATTGTCTTTATCGCGTGACTGAGTTTGAAAATGCAGTTCATGGATTTCCGGTTGGGCTGATCTACGCCGAAGGTCGAGACATGCTGCGTGACCGCGCCGTCGCGATTTCCAGGACGCAGATGTTTGCCCCGAGACAGATTCTGCATTTCGTCACCAACGTCCGTATCCTCGACGTCACAGATGAAGAGATCATTGCTCAAAGCAATTACATGCTGATGCAGACTTTGGTCGAGGGTGCCACATCGTTACATCAGGCCGGTCGCCTTTACGACCGTTTCGCTCGCAAGGGCAATGAGCTGCTGCTCAAGGAGCGGCAGGCAATTTATGACACTGCAATGATTGCGAACGATCTGGCATATCCAGTCTGAGCAATAGTAATCGCCGAATGATAACTGCGGGCTACGAAACTGGGAGATGCTTATGAGCCACACTGAACCGACGGAAGCGCCCATTGAAAGTGGCGGCGTCGGCGCCCGCGTGAGGCGTCGTGAGGATGAGCGACATTTGCATGGTAAAGGCAAATTTGTCGCCGACTTTACGTTTCCTGATTTGCAGGAAGTCGCATTCTTACGCAGCCCGCTTGCGCATGCGCGTATTGAGCGCATCGGCAAGCCTGAACGCTTCGCCGACCGGGTAATTGTGCGCGAGGATATGCAGACGGCGACGGACATCATCGCCGATTCCACTTTGCCCACCTATAAGCCTTCTGTGCATCCGCCGCTTGCTTTCGGGAAGGTTCGGTTTGTTGGCGAACCTGTTGCCATGTGTTTCGCGAATTCGCGCGCGGAGGCGGAGGATATCGCCGAAGAAGTTGAGCTGGATATGGAGGAGCTTCCGGCTTTCGCGAGTGCATTTGCGGCGCGTGAGCGCGCGGACGTGCGTGTGCATGACCACTGGACCGACAACCTTTTTCTGGATTTGAAGGCGGACGTCAATTTTGACGAGCGCTCGAAGGACGCTGCTGTTGTCGTCAAGCAGAAGGTTGACCTGGCTCGCCAGTGCATGGTCCCAATGGAGGGCAAGGCTGTGTTGGCCTACTGGGACCACACGCAGGCACAACTGGTCGTTATTACGTCAACCCAGGTCCCGCACATGATCCGTACGGTCCTTTCCCAATGTCTTGGAATAGATCATGCGCAGGTTCGGGTCATCTCTCCTGACGTAGGTGGCGCTTTCGGCTATAAATGCGTGCTGCAACAGGAGGAGCTTTGCATCGCTTGGCTAGCCTTCACTTACAGGAAGCCCTTTCGCTTCATTGAGGACCGTCGCGAACACCTGATTGCCGGTGCCAATACTCGACAGCACCACTATGAACTCACGGCGTACGCAGACAAAACCGGACGTCTTCTCGCGTTGGATTGCGATCTGCTAATCGACGGCGGGGCGTATTCAGCCTGGCCTTTTACGATTGGACTTGAAACGGGGCAGGCGTTGGGTAATCTGCCGGGCCCTTATGATTTCAGCGGATACCGTTGTCGTACGCAGTGTGCGGCAACCAACAAGCCTGGCTTTCTTCCTTATCGTGGAGTGGCACGTACCGGTGTCTGTTTCGCAATTGAGCTGACAATGGATGCCATTGCGCGCGCTGTCGGTCGCGAAGCATGGGAAGTCCGTTACGACAATCTCATTCGTGGAGCAGACATGCCATTCACGAATGTTGTCAAGAAACATTATGACAGTGGTGATTTTCAGGAGAGCCTGAAGCGCGCTGTGGAGCAACTCGACGTCGCAAAATGGCGTCGCCGCCAGAAAGAGGGAGAGCCGGATGGCAGGCTGATCGGTATCGGATTCGCGACTTTCACCGAGCAGTCGGCTCACGGCACGGCCGTGTTTGCTTCGTGGGGTCTACCGGTGGTCCCTGGTTACGATTTGGCGACTGTGCGGATCACGGCAGACGGTGGCCTTGAAGTTCGGGCTGGCATTCATTCGCATGGGCAGGGTATGGAAACCACTCTGGCTCAGATCGCGAACGAAGTATTGGGCGTTCCCATACAGAAGATCAAGGTTGTGCATGGCGACACGGCCCTCACACCTTATTCAACGGGCACATATGCATCGCGCAGCATCGTCATGGCTGGCGGCGCTGTCGCGGCGACATGCCGGGAACTGGTACCGAGACTGATCAAGATCGGTGCGCACATGCTCGGTGAGACGCAGGAGGCTGTCCGGTTCGAGGGGGGAGAGGTAGTGGGTGCAACGGGCCGGGTTTCCATGGCCGAAATCGGTCATGCGTGGTACGTGCGCCCCGAGCGGCTGCCTCCCGGCGTGGATCTCACTGGACTTGAGGCAACTCAAGGTTTCAAGCCTAAAGTCGACACGGGCGCGTTTAGCTACGCGACGCATGCGGCAGCCGTTGCGGTTGACACGAAGACGGGGCACGTCGACATCCTGGACTATGTGATCGTCGAAGACTGTGGGCGGATGATTAATCCGATGGTCGTCGAAGGCCAAACAATCGGCGGCACGGCACAGGGAATCGGTACTGCGTTTTATGAAGAAACGCTGTACGACGACAACGCCCAGCCGCTTACTTCTACGCTAGCGGACTACATGTTGCCCGGGCCGACGGAGTTGCCGCCACTGACGATCATCCACATGGAGACGCCGTCTCCTTACACTGAGTTCGGTGCAAAAGGTGTGGGAGAAGGCGGTGCTATCGCTCCCCCTGCGACTCTGTTCAACGCCGTGAACGATGCGCTCGGTCCTATTGGAGCACTTGTTTCTGAGACGCCTTTAACGCCGCGAAGGCTGCTCGCCGCTATCGAGGCTGCAAAGGCTGCTTCGCGCAACAAGGTAGAAGCAGAGCATGCTCAAGAGGTGATTTGATGAAGGCTGCCGCTTTTGAATACGTACGAGCTGCCTCGCTACCTGAGGCGCTGCGTGAATTCGGTGATTCGTCGAATGGTGCAAAGCCTATCGCGGGCAGTCAGTCGATGGGCCCAATGCTGAATCTTCGACTTGCGCGACCCGCGCGCGTGGTCGACATTTCGCGCGTCGACGAGCTGCGCAGTGTCACAGCGGTCGGTGATCTGGTTCGCGTCGGCGCAGCCATTACTCATGCGGAAATCGAGGATGGTAATTACGAGCTTTTGCGTAATGATTTTATGCAATATGTCGCTTCAGGTATCGCATACCGTGCGATTCGCAACAGGGGCACCATAGGCGGCAGCCTCGCGCACGCTGACCCTGCAGCGGACTGGCCCCTTGCATTATCCACTCTTGATGCGCGGATTGAGCTCGCGAAGACGGGTGGCAAACGGCAGGTTCGTGCGAGTGAATTCATGCTGGGCGCGTTCACGACGCTGCTTGAGGAAGGCGAGATTATCTCGGCGGTCCTGGTGCCAAAAATCGGAGTCTCCTTGCGTTGGGGCTACTACAAGCTTTGCCGTAAGACCGGCGAATTTGCTCACGCGAGCGCCTCTGCTGCATTTGACGCGCAAACCGGCCTGGCTCGTGTCGTCCTTGGGGCTCTCGATGGGCCGCCGATGGCTTTGGACGTGCTCGCCCAGTCCATTGCAAAGCAGGGACCGAGCGCGGCGACTGCGGAAGCGATTGCAGCGAGTGTAGCGGACGCGATGCCGAATGCGGATGCTATTGACCGGTCCATGCACGAAGCTGTGGTTGAACGCTGTCTGGCACAAGCGCTCGGTTCTTCCGCGCGCTAACAGGAATTTTTTCATGTCTGTCATCGAACTAACCATCAACGACCGGGCGATACGTGGCGAGGTCGCGCCACGAACCCATCTGGGCGATTTTCTTCGCGATAGCCATAACCTCACCGGGACTCACCTCGGTTGCGAGCACGGGGTCTGTGGCGCCTGTACAGTCCTTATCGACGGTGAGCCCGTGCGTTCCTGCATTACGTTTGCCGTTGCTTGCGACCATCAGAAAGTTCGTACGATCGAGGGGTTCGATGACGATGAGCTGATGAAGCGCATCCGCCGGTCTTTCTCCGTTCATCACGGATTGCAGTGTGGATTCTGCACGCCTGGCATGCTCATTACTGCGCGGGACATTGTTCGTCGTTTCCCGGATGCCGACGAGGCTCGCATTCGGCTCGAGCTGTCTGGAAATCTCTGCCGGTGCACGGGATACATGGGCATTGTCAATGCCATCAAGGCTGTGCTGAGCGACCTTAAGGACAATCCTATTGCAGACGGATCCGTCGCTCCGGCTCGGCAAGTCGCAGCACAAAGAGCGCTGGCGCAGGACACAGGGGAGTTCCAGACGTTCGCGACTGTGGCCGCCGCTCCTTCGGCCACGCCAGAGCGTTCAGCGCAAGGCGCCAGCGCTGCGTCGCCGGCCGCCAACGTTCAGGCGACGGGTGAGCGCAAAGGGTGGACCGCTATTGAAGACACCTTTGTTGTGCCGTTTTCGCTGGAAAAGGTGTGGGCGTTCATGGGCGACCTCCCTTCAGTGACCGCGTGTCTTCCTGGCGCCGAACTGATCGAGCACAACTCAGAGCGGGTAAAAGGCAAGATCGCAATCAAGTTCGGGCCGATGTCTGCAAATTTTGGCGGTGAGGCGCGCCTCGAGCGCGATGATGCGGCACATCGTGCCGTGATGCGTGGCGCCGGCCAGGACAACATCAGTCGTTCAAAAGCAAATGGTGACGTGACCTATGCGCTCAGCGGCGAAGCAGGCGGTACGCAAACGCGCGTGGCAGTAACGCTTGAATACATGTTGCAGGGGCCTCTCGCACAATTTTCACGGTCCGGGCTCGTCAAAGACTTTGTTCGACGCATGATTGCTGATTTCGGGGCTCGGATTACTGCGCAACTGGGCGGCGGCGAGGCGCCCGAATCCGCGGCTTTGTCGACTGAATTTAACGTCGGCAGCATGGTTTGGGGCGTCCTCTGGGAGCGGATCAAGGGACTTTTCAGCCGAAAGGGGGGATCGACAGAGAGTGATGCCTCCAATGCGAAAGCACATGCAGACCGGGTTGCTGCACCTGCAAAGTCTGTTTCCGCTTCCCCGGCGCAGGATTCTCAGGTTGCGTCGGGAGTGGCAACTAGCTCGTCTGAGCAATCATCGCCTGCGCTTGCCTCGGCGCTGGCAGTGCCGAACGTTATACCTGCCGTCGACCGAAAAGGGTGGACAGCTATTGAGGACAGCTTTGTTGTGCCGTTTCCGCTTGAACGGGTCTGGGGGTTTATGGGAGACCTCCCTTCCGTTACCGCCTGTTTGCCCGGCGCGGAATTGATCGAGCATGATTCGGAGAAGGTAAAAGGCAAAATCGCTATCAAATTTGGTCCGATGTCGGCGAATTTCGCTGGTGCTGCACGCCTTGAACGTGACGACGCGGCACATCGCGCCGTTATGCGCGGGGCGGGACAGGACAATATCAGCCGCTCAAAGGCAAATGGGGACGTGGCCTATGCGTTGAGTGATGAAGCGAATGGAACGCAGACACGGGTAGCAGTGACGCTTGAATACATGCTGCAGGGACCGTTGGCTCAATTTTCCCGGTCAGGGCTCATCAAGGACTTCGTTCGTCGGATGATTGCCGACTTTGGTGCGAGGATCACATCGCAATTAGGAGGTTCTGAAGTACCTGACCCAGCAGCGCTGCCGGCCAAATTCAACGTGGGCAGTCTGGTGTGGAGCGTGCTGTGGGGCCGTATCAAGCGGCTCTTTGACCGAGGCGAATAAATGCGTTCGCGACGATGTCGCAGGATGACTGACTTGAGTTCTCTTGCGACAATTTCGTGTTCTTATTGTCAGTATGCTGATTAAAAATTGGAGTTTGTCGTGAGTAAACGGATTCGGAAGATCGCCCTGGAAGAGCACTTTTCAACGCCTGGCTTCCAGGGCTACTCAAAGAGCTTCACGCAGCACATCGTTCCCGACGTGCTGGCTGATCTTGCTGCCCGACTTGCCGACTTCGACGAGCAGCGCATCGTCGAGATGGACAACGCGGGGATCGATTACACGATTCTGTCCCAGACGGGGCCGAGCGTGCAGGGCGAGACTGACCCTGCTGTGGCGATTGCTCGTGCTACAGAAAGCAACGACTTTCTGGCGAAACAGATCGCGCGTCACCCAACGCGTTTTGGTGGTTTTGCGACGCTGCCGATGCACACACCTGACGGGGCAGCCGACGAGCTGACCCGCACCGTTCAGGAGTTCGGTTTCAAGGGGGCACTGGTCAATGGTCACACGCTTGGAACCTACTACGACGACCCGGCGTATGACGCTTTCTGGGAGCGGATGCAGGACCTTGACGTGCCGTTGTATCTGCACCCGACAGACGCGTACGTGACACCGCGGGTATTCGACAACCACCCGGAGTTGACGGGTGCCGCCTGGGGGTGGGGCGTTGAAACCGGTAGCCACGCCTTACGGCTGCTGTTCGGCGGTGTCTTCGATCGGTTCCCCAAGCTGAAGGTCATTCTTGGCCACATGGGTGAGGGCCTGCCGTACCTGCGCTGGCGGTTTGATAGCCGGTTTGCTGTGTATTCGCATGGCATTCGGCTTGAGCGGGCACCTTCTGAGTACATCGGAACGAACATCCTGATCACTACTTCGGGCGTTTGCTCGGCGCCAGCGCTGCTTGGTGCTATTGGGGAAATGGGCCCGGATGCGGTGATGTTTTCTGTGGACTATCCGTATGAGTCGACCGCTATCGCTGCTGATTTTATCGAGCAGGCGCCGCTTGATGAGAGCGTCCGAAGCCTCGTTTGCCATGGCAACGCCGAACGCATTTTCAAGCTGTGACGCTGGACTGAGTGAACCGCGAACAGCAGGAACAGCACGTTAAATCTTTCTGGAGATAGCAATGACGAAGCAATACCGAATTGGTCAGATAGTGCCGAGTTCGAACACGACGATGGAGACGGAGATTCCGGCGATGCTGCTTGCGCGCCAGTCGATCCGTGCGGAGCGTTTCACGTTCCACTCGAGCCGCATGCGCATGAAGAAGGTGGTTAAGGAAGAACTGGCCGCGATGGATGCGGAGTCCGACCGCTGCGCGCTGGAGCTCAGCGATGCCCGGGTGGACGTGCTCGGCTACGCGTGTCTGGTCGCCATCATGGCGATGGGCCATGGGTATCACCGCGTGTCCCAGAAGCGCCTGCACGAGCGTACCGTTGAGAATGGCGGCACGGCACCGGTCATCACCAGCGCCGGCGCGCTGGTCGATGCGCTGAAGGTCATCGGCGCCCGACGCATCGTGGTGGTCGCCCCGTACATGAAGCCACTCACGGAGCTGGTAGTCGACTACATCCGCAATGAAGGCTACGAGGTGCTCGATTACCGCGCACTCGAGATTCCGGACAACCTCGATGTGGGCCGTCACGACCCGAGCCTGCTGCCGGGCATCGTTTCGCAGATGGACACGGTGCATGCCGATGCCATCGTGCTCTCGGCGTGCGTGCAGATGCCTTCGCTGCCGGCCGTTGCCAAGGTCGAAGCGCTGACGGGCAAGCCGGTCATCACCGCCTCGATTGCGACGACCTACGCGATGCTCAAGCAGCTCGGTCTGGAAGCGGTGGTGCCGGGTGCCGGCGCGCTGCTCTCGGGCGCCTACTGATGCGCAAGCCGACCGGGAGCACAGCATGAGCCGTACATCCACGTTCCTTTATGGCGGTAACGTTCACGCGAACGGTATCCGCCAGCATTACCTGCGCTACGGTGGCACATCTGGCGCGCGCACCTCACGCGAGCCCGTCATCATCGTGCCGGGCATCACCAGCCCGGCCGCGACATGGGGTTTCGTCGGTGAACGCTTCGGCACGACCTTCGACACCTACGTGCTCGATGTCCGTGGCCGGGGCCTGTCCTCGGCGTCGGACACGCTCGACTACAGCCTGGATGCGCAGGCGGCTGACCTGGTCGCGTTCGCCCGGGCGCTAGGACTCGCCCGCTACAGCGTAGTGGGCCACTCGATGGGCGGACGCATTGGCGCACGTGCTGCACGCACGCAGCCGGCCGGTCTGGTACGCCTCGTCATGGTCGATCCGCCCGTCTCCGGCCCGGGGCGTCGTCCGTATCCGTCGCAGCTGCCCTGGTATATCGACTCAATGGCTCTTGCGCGCGAAGGCACTGACGCGAAGGGCATGCTCGCGTTCTGTCCGACCTGGACCGATGAACAGCGCCAGCTGCGCGCCGAGTGGCTGCACACCTGCGATGAGCGAGCGATCCGCGCGAGTTTCGAGGGCTTCCATACCGATGATGTGCATGTGGACCTACCGCACGTCGCCGTGCCTGTTCTGCTGATGACGGCTGGTCGCGGCGACGTGGTCCGCCCGGAAGACATCGAGGAGATCCGCACGCTGGTGCCGCAGCTCGTGCATTCGCACGTGTCCGACGCCGGCCACATGATTCCGTGGGACGACGAAGACGGCTTCTACCATGCGTTCGGTGACTTCCTGGGCGCGCCGCTGCCAGCGCTGGCTGCCCGGCAGCTCTGACGGACCTTTTAAGGAGAACACTATGCCAGTCAGCGACTTCCAGATGGTTGGCGCGTGGAAGCAGGTGTTGACGCTCTCGCGCCTCGAGGCAGGCCAGACCGTCACGATTCTCACGAGTACGGCTACCCATCCGCAAACGCTTTCGACCGCGCTGATCGCCACGCAGTCGATGGGCGCGATCGTCAACCGGCTGGACCTGCCGCCGGTGAACGGCGAGAAGGCGCTCAGCCGCGACCCGCTCGCCTACCTCGGCACAACGCCCCTCACGGGTAACCGTGCGGCGATTGCCGCGCTCAAGGAAAGTGACCTGGTCCTGGACCTGATGACGCTGCTGTTCTCGCCCGAGCAGCTCGACATCCTGAAGAGCGGCACGAAGATCCTGCTCGCGGTCGAGCCACCCGAAGTGCTCACGCGGCTCGTGCCCAACCTGGGCGACCGCGAGCGGGTGCTGGCCGCCCAGGCCCGCATCAACCGCTCCCGCGAGATGCACATCGTCTCGGCTGCCGGGACGGACTTCCACTGCCCGATCGGTGAATTCGAGGCGATTGCGGAATACGGTTTCGTTGACAAGCCGGGCCGGTGGGATCACTGGCCAAGCGGCTTTGCGCTGACGTTCCCGGACGAAGGCCGTGCCTACGGGCGCATCGTGATCGACCGGGGCGACATCCTGCTGCCGCAGAAGTGCTACGTGCAGGACCGTATCGAGCTGACGGTGGAGAACGGCTTTGCCACCCGCATCGAGGGTGGCATGGACGCGGACCTGCTCAAGGAGTACATGGGCACCTTCAAGGACACTGAGGCGTACGCCATCTCGCACATCGGCTGGGGCCTCCAGCCGCGGGCGCACTGGTCGACGCTGGGACTGTATGACCGCGAGGCGACCATCGGCATGGACGCACGCGCATTCGAGGGCAACTTCCTGTTCTCGCTCGGACCGAACAACGAAGCCGGTGGCAAACGCACGACGGCCTGCCACATCGACATCCCGCTGCGTCACTGCGACGTGTTCCTCGATGGCGAGGCGGTGGTGCGCAACGGCCAGGTGCTGGATAAGTGAGGAATCAGCATGCCCAATGAACTTGACACATACCAGCGCCAGAGCTTCGGCTCGACGCTCGAACCGAAGGCACCGGTGGGGCTACTCATCATTGACTTCGTCAACGGCTTTGCGGACCCCGAGGTGTTTGGCGGAGGCAACATCGCGCCGGCCATCGAGCGCACCGTGCCCCTGCTGGCGCATGCGCGCGAGCGCGGCTGGCCTGTAGCCCACACACGCATCGTGTTTGCGGACGACGATGCGGACGAAAACATCTTTACGCTGAAGGTGCCGGGTCTGCTCACGCTCAAGGAGCACACGCATAACAGTGCCATCGTGCCGCTGCTCACGCCGCGTGCGGGTGAACTGGTGGTGCGCAAGACGGTGCCCTCGGCATTCTTCGGCACCTCACTGGCCGCGTGGCTTGCGCAGCGCGGCGTGCAGACGCTGGTGGTCGCCGGCGCCGTAACCAGCGGCTGCGTGCGCTCGAGCGTGGTGGATGCGATGCAGTATGGCTTCCGTCCGTTTGTGCTCTCCGACTGCGTGGGTGACCGCGCCATCGCCCCGCACGACGCCAACCTCTTCGACATGGCCCAGAAGTACGCCGCCGTCATGACTCGCGACGAAGCACTCAAAATACTTGGAGATCTGCAGTAAATGAAGGAATAGGGCGCGTAATGTGCGACGCGCCCTTTGGTGTGTAATAGCGCCTCGCCTCTCGAAACGCTATGCATATACGTACGTCCGGCAGAAGCTGAATAGTTTCTGAAACTAAGTATAACTAATTGAAGCACGGCACGATCCGTGCAGTCAGGAGTGAGAATGGACATCTCGACGTCAGAGCCATCGCGGAGCGCTGTAACGCGTCGCGAATTTACACTGATCATCGCTTCATCATTTGGAGCGTTGCTCGAATGGTACGATTTCTATATTTATGCCGCCTTGGCAGGTACATTCAGTACGCTTTTCTTCCCAAGTGGCAACGAGACCACCGCATTCCTGGCGAGTCTCGCTACGTTCGGTGCGGGGTTTCTGGTTCGGCCGCTCGGCGCACTCTTCTTTGGCCGACTGGGGGACCGGATAGGACGGAAGTACACCTTCATGGCGACCATTGTTTTGATGGGCGTCGCCACAGTTGGTGTAGGACTGCTTCCTTCGTTCGAAAAAATCGGGATGCTGGCGCCGGTCCTGCTCGTGCTTTTGCGTCTTCTGCAGGGTTTTGCCCTAGGTGGTGAGACGGGCGGGGCAGCGACCTATCTGGCTGAACATTCTCCCGCAGATCGTCGGGGCTTCTACACCAGTTCACTACAAACGACTGCCACACTTGGCTTGCTGGCCTCCATCGCTGTAGTCAGTGCGAGCCGGTCTGCGATGGACAGTGCTTCGTTTCAGGATTGGGGATGGCGTGTTCCGTTCCTCGTCTCACTGGTCTTGCTGGTGATCTCTGTGTACCTGCGGACGAAGCTGGCGGAGTCCCCGACCTTTCAGGGCATGAAGCACGCCGGGAAACTGTCGAAATCGCCCATTAGCGAGAGCTTCGGCAACTGGGAAAATCTCAAATATGTACTCATCATGCTGTTCAGCACGGCGTCAGGGGTTGGCGTCGTATTTGGAACGGGCCACTTCTATTCAATGTACTTCCTGCAGAATACCTTGAAGGTCGCGCCAAACACGGTGAATCTCTATCTGGCAATCGCGTTAATTTGCGTGTTTCCGTTCTATCTGCTCTTCGGCTGGCTTTCAGACCGTATCGGACGTAAGTGGATCATGATGGCTGCCTGCCTCATGCTGGCCCTGACCACGCAACCGATTTTTCATGCGCTGACTCACTACGCAAACCCTAAGTTGGAGGCATTCCAGAAGAGTTCGCCGGTAGTCGTTCACGCGGATGACTGTCACTTTTCGCTATTCGCAGCACCAAAGACCGATTGCGACCGCATCCGCTCATTTCTGAGCGCCTCGGGGGTTTCCTACCAGCAGGTGTCGTTGCTGCCTGGAGAGTCAACTGCAACAGTCATAGGCAATGTAACGGTGCGCAGCAGCGACCGGCACGATCTGGAGAGCGCTCTACTTTCTGCCGGCTGGGTACAACACGCGGACCCATCACAAATCAACGCGCCTGTTGTCATCTTCCTGATGTGGTTACTGATCGTATATCTCGCCATGGTGTACGGTCCGATGGCGGCATTTATGGTTGAGCTATTCCCGGCGCGAATCCGCTACACATCTCTCTCGCTTCCGTTTCATCTTGGATCTGGCTGGTTCGGCGGAATGCTGCCTTTCGTTGTCTCGGCGATGGCAGTTGCAAACGGGAATGTGTACTTCGGCCTGTGGTATCCGATTGTTATTGCGGGCGTGTCACTGATTGTCGGTGTGCTCTTCGTTCCCGAAACGTTCCGTAGGGACATCTCGCTGTAAAGACAATTCTACATATCGCGAAGCGTCTCCCTGTGCGGACTGGCACGGGGAGGGCTTTGTGCACAAATATAAGGTTTGGAGATGAAAACACCATTGACCGCTGCCGCGGCAGCATGCGCTTTTGTGACCGCGATTCCGGCGCACGCTCAGTCTTCTGTGCAACTCTGGGGCGCGATTGATGCCGGAGTCACGATGGTCACCAATCAGAAGGGCGGCCACAACTATACGATGGATAACGGTATCGCGATGCCGAACCTATGGGGTCTGCGCGGCACGGAAGATCTTGGCGGTGGCTACAAGGCGATATTTGAACTGATTGACCAGTTCAACCTCGGTACCGGAGCTATCTTCCCGACGAATGGCGGCGGCCTTTTCGGCCGTAACGCATACGTGGGTCTTTCAAACGACCGGTACGGGAAACTGACATTCGGCCAACAGTACGACTTCATGATTGATTCGTTACTACGCTTCGATAATTCGATCTACATCGGGGGGTTGTATGGTTTTCGCCAAGGCCCGTTTTCTGGTCTGGGGATTCCCGGTAACCCCTCCGGAAATGCGAATTTTGACCGCATGTCGGGCACGGCTATTTCAAACTCGGTGAAGTACACGACGCCAACCTACTATGGGTTTTCTGCCGGCGCCCTGTATAGTTTCGGGGGTGTGCCAGGCGCAATTGCACAGAACGACGGCAAGAGTTTTGGCGCCAACTATGTCAACGGACCCTTCTCGGCTGGCGTCGCGTACACCTATCAGCGGTATGCGCAACTCGCCAATGGAATGGCCGGCATACGCAATTTTGGCGCTGGAGCAGAGTACAAGTTCGGCCTGGCCGCGCTCAGTGTGCTCTATACCAACACAAAAAACACGGCCAATAACGCAACCATCAACGTCTACCAGATTGGAACGCGATACCAGGTCACTCCGGCACTGTCAGTCGGTGGCGACTACGAGCTCATGAAGGGCAACGCTGTGCTCGCCAGCGACAAGGCGAACCAGTTCTCGCTAGGCGTACGCTATGCGTTGTCCAAACGCACGGTACT
Organism: Paraburkholderia sp. RL17-373-BIF-A; assembly: GCF_046030175.1. Lineage (NCBI taxonomy): Bacteria > Pseudomonadati > Pseudomonadota > Betaproteobacteria > Burkholderiales > Burkholderiaceae > Paraburkholderia > Paraburkholderia sp. RL17-373-BIF-A. The sequence goes on along the minus strand of NZ_JARESO010000066.1, from coordinate 15,992 downwards.
TTACACAGAGGCCGTGTATCAGAAGGTGAGCGGCGATAACAACCCACAGGCTTGGATTATGGCCGTTTCGAGTGCGTCGAGTAACGACAAGCAACTGCTGACACGAGTCGGAATTTTGCATCGGTTCTAACCGAAAAAGCTGGCGTCTCCGGACGCCAGCTTCTCAGTCGAAGTGTTTCAGCAGTGTGCGGCCGTACTGGTTGTTGCCTTCGACCAGTTGCATCATCATTCTGATGAACTCAATGCGCTCTTTGGGTTCCAGCGGGGCCAAAAATCGTACTTGGGCTTCTCGCATTGCCTCGTACATGTCGTTCATTACGCGTCGCCCCTTGCTGCTGATATTGGCGATTTTCTGACGCCCATCGGAAGGGCTGGGTTCACGCTTGACTAGCCCGCGCTCTTCGAGGCGTCGGAGAACGTCTGCCATCGTTGTGCGGTCGACGCCAACCTCAGCGCAGAGGGAGGTCTGGTCGAGCCCAGGCTGCTCGCTTAGCGTGGTGAGCAAGCCATACTGAACCGGAGTGATCGAAAAGTCCTTGCAGCTCTCAAAGAAAAGTGCGATGTGAATCTGGTTGAGGCGCCGGATCAGAAACCCCGGGCGTTGCCACAGATGCCCAGTCTCGATCGCCGGATCTGAGACGGCAGCTTTTTTCTCCGTAACTGTGCCCATATTCATCCTTTCAAAAATGTCCTTTGAAGCGGGGCAAGTGTAACTGTTTGTCGAACGGCCGTAGCCGCTGTGCTTGCTTCAGAGCACGTAGCCTGGCGCGAAGAAGGGCACGTGAAATTCCGTTCGAGTTTGCGCCACGGTCACCCTGGGGGAACCACTGTTGCATTCTGTTTTTTTTCGGGATAAAACTTATCCGTCAGTGCGCTGATGATTTTACAGTAAGTTTTTGGCGCCGGCGCTCGGCAGACATTTTCCTGATTTTAAAAGTTAACTTAAGAAACGTCGCACAAGGATTTAGTGTCATCTATTTGTCAGTATGCTGATCATATGCTCAGTATGCTAACAAAGTGATGCAGTGGTTTGGCCGGACGTCAACCTTTCACATGTTTGGAGCAAAAAATGAGTACAACCCCTGCGCGATCGAATGAGGCTGCCCTGGGGGGGCAGTCAATGTCCTGGAGCGACGTCAAGACGCTTGGCCTGGCCTCGCTGGGCGGTGCGCTTGAATACTACGACTTCATCGTCGCCGTATTTTTCACCAAACTGCTTGCCACCGTGTTCTTTCCGCCGCACACACCCGAGTGGCTCGCCCAGCTCGAAGTGTTTTGCATATTCGCCGCTGGCTACCTTGTTCGTCCGATCGGGGGCATCTTCTTCGCCCACTTCGGCGACCGCATCGGACGCAAGAAGATGTTCGCGCTCAGCCTGTTCCTCATGGCCTTTCCCACGCTGCTCATCGGCCTGCTACCCAGCTATGGAATGCTCGGCATGGCCGCGCCGCTGCTGTTCCTCCTGTGCCGCATCCTGCAGGGCCTTTCCGTCGGCGGTGAGGTCCCTGGCGCTTGGATCTTCTGCTCGGAGCACGTCAGGCGTGACCGCGTGGGCCTCGCCTGCGGCCTGCTGATGTCGGGCCTGTGCACGGGCATCCTGCTCGGTGCATTGAGTGCCAAGTACCTGATGGGCAACCTCGATGCTGAGAGCCTGAAGACCTGGGGCTGGCGCATGCCGTTCATCGCCGGCGGCGTCTTCGGCCTGATCTCCGTCTACCTGCGTCGCTACCTGCATGAAACCCCCGTCTTCGAAGCGCTGCGCGCCAAGCGTGCCGCCGACTCGCGGATGCCGCTGTCGGTCGTGCTCAAGGAGCACCGTGGCGCCATCGTCGTATCGTTGCTGGCCACCTGGGTCTTCTCCGGGATCTTCGTGCTGTACTTCCTGTACACCCCGACCTTCCTGCAATCGCAGTTCCACTATGAGGCGAAAGCGGTCTTCACCAACAACTCGTGGTCGATCTTCGGGCTCATCATCGGCAGCACCGCCGCTGGCTGTGCCGCCGACAGGATTGGCGGTGGCAAGGCTTACGCGCTGGGCAGCATCGCGATGCTCGCTGTGACGGCCGCCTTCTATTTCGCACTGACCTCAGGCAGCACCGCAGTATGGCCGCTCTACATTGCTGGCGGCTTCCTGATTGGGACCATCACACTCGGGCCGTACATCATCGTGAAAAGCTTCCCGCCTGAAGTCCGCTTCACGGGCTTCGCGCTGTCGTACAACACCGCCTACGCCATCTTTGGCGGGACCGCGCCGGCTGTGGCCTCCTACCTGGTCGGCCGTCAGGGCATCATCATGGCGCCCGCCTGGTACATCGCCGCACTCTGCGTGCTCGGCGTCATCATCGGCCTCGCCTGGCGAGCTCCGGTTCACCCGGCCATCGCCTCGCGGCATTAAGTAAGCGATCCCACCGCGCGCTTGCGACGGCGAAATGCCTTTTCAAACAGCGGCACGAGCTTGATCACCCAGCGATGCACCGTGGAATGGTCAACCGCGATACCCCGCTCGGTCATCATTTCCTCGAGCTTGCGCAGGCTCAGCGAATACGCCACGTACCACCGCACACACAGCATGATCACATCCAGCGGATAGTGCAGGCGTTTGAGCACCTTACCAATGTCTGCGGGAAGTGTCTTGCGCGCCGTTTTCTTCTCCCTGGCCATCGGATTCGCCGTCAGTATCGAACCACGAATTTTACCGCAGAGCCTTGTTGCGGCACAGCCTAGGAAATCCTGCAAAAAATTTAACTTGCGTCCTACGAACGGTTTGGCTGCCGCCGGCGGTCGATGTCAAGCATTTATGACATTAAACGCATAACTGATAAAAAAGTCAATTGAAGCATGCCAAGCATCCGGTGCGCGCCAGACGGGAGAAGCCGACCCTCGAGATTCAGCGTAATACGTTTGAAATGTCATGGTTGACTAAATACACAAATATGATAATATTATCACTAATGGGGCAGGCCTGTCCGCCCGCCCCAGGCGACATCCCGATTCGGGCACCCCCGATTTATTTACCATACGTTGCACTTATGACTTTGCACCATCGCCACGCCTTGCTATGGGGCGCGGTCGCCTTGACGGCTGGCGTCCTGCTTTGGATCTTGCGCCCGGTCCTTACGCCGTTCCTGCTTGGCGGGCTCATCGCATATATCCTTCAACCGGGAGTAGAGTGGCTGGTGCGCCATCGCACGCCACGCGGACTCGCCGCGCTCGTAATGATGCTTCTGTTCGGTGTGATGGCCACGCTGCTTGTTCTGCTTGTGTTTGCCGTGATTCATAAAGAGGGGCCTGAACTGATCGTGCGGATCCCTTCTCTGGCAGCCACACTCAACGCATGGTTACAACCCAAACTGGACTTGCTGGGCCTGAGCTATTCGTTCGACTTGAGCCATGTCCGTGAGATGTTGACGATGGACCTCAAGGCGAGCGAACAGACCATCGCACTGGCTGCGTGGCTGTCCCTGCGCACGAGCGGCAACATGATGATTACCGTCGTGGGCAACATCGTCTTGGTGCCGCTCGTGTTGTTCTATCTGCTCTATGACAGGCACGAGGCATTCGCTCGCCTGGAAAGCTTCGTGCCGCGACCCTGGCTGGGCAAAACGCGAAAGTTCCTGACAGACATAGACCAGATGCTGTCGCAATACCTGCGCGGCCAACTGCTCGTGATGGGGGTGCTCGCTACGTTCTATCCAGTCGCGTTGACGGTCGCGGGCTTCGAAATCGCGCTGCCCATCGGTCTCTTTACCGGGCTCGCCGTGTTCATTCCGTACATCGGATTCGCGACCGGACTGGCGCTCGCGCTTCTCGCCGCGCTGCTGCAATTCGGCAGCTGGTATGGCGTTGGCGCGGTGGTGGTCGTGTACGGCATTGGCCAGATTCTCGAAAGTTTCATTCTCACGCCACGCCTCGTCGGCGAGCGCATTGGCCTGCATCCGCTCGCGGTGATTTTCGCCTTGCTCGCATTCGACCAGCTTTTCGGTTTCTTTGGGGTCCTGCTCGCGCTTCCAGCCAGCGCAATTCTGGCCGCAGGCCTGCGCGAACTCCGCGGCCGTTATCTGGCGAGCGCGCTTTACGGGGGATAGCAGGCGTTCGATCAGCGGGCGCGCGATTTTGCGCTGCAAACCTTGGTGTCCGGCCTGCCCGTGGGTAACGGCAGGTGCGCAATTCTTTCGGCCTCCGCGTGCTTGAGTCCAAGCACCTGCAGCACGACCGCCGCCACCCGTTCCGCGAAGTTCTGCTCGCCGACTCCTGACGCTTTTTGCCGCCGAACCGCCGGCGCAACCGATACGGCAAAGTGCAACTCAGCGGCGATCGCCGCGAAGATGATTCCCGTGACCGACACAACACACATCAAGTGATCCGGGACGACGAAGCGCTTTGCAGAAATGCCTCTTTGGCTATCGCGCAGCAATCGTTGGCCGAGCCCCCAGCCCAGCGCATGCACCGAAAATCCCTCGCGGATCAGAAGCCGTCCCCATACCGGTTCACGACGTGCGCGCATCAGCGTGTGGCGCACTGAGACGGCGACTATTTCGGCCGGGTCGGACAGTTCGCGGGCGAGCTGATCGAGCGTATCGGCGAATTCCTCGAACACCAATTCGACGAGCGCAGTGAAGATTCCTTCCTTCGACCCGAAGTGGTTGTAGAACGAGCCGAAACCGACGTCGGCGGCCTCGGTAATGTCGTTGATAGCCACCGAATCCATTCCTCTTTCCGCCATCAGCCTCAGCGCGGCGTCGAGCAGGCGGGCGCGGGTCTCGCGCTTGCGGCGGGCGCCGCGCGGTTGGCGCGCTTCAGCCGCTTGGGCCGGGCCGGGCAACTTCTGCGCGCCCTGCCGGGTTGCACGGGGGTTCGGGATATCAGGCATCTCGGCTCCAGGTCTTCGTATCGTCATATTTTAGATCTATGCGTCATGGTTGACAACATAATCAGGTATGGGTCTAATGTCACTTTCGCCGGGAAGTCGGCGGCCGCGTAGACGAAATGAGAAGCGACGGTATCCCATCCGCGTGCGATGACGAAGTATGAAGAGTTGCAAGCGGTTCGTATCAGAATGGGCAAGTAGGAATGCTAAGTTAAAGGCGTGCGGAATCGTTCCTAGCGCATAGAGCAAAAGCATGCCGCTGGACGCACCGTGTCTTCCTATGTCTCGCCTATTTTTTATTGCTGGACCAACACCTGCCTTGAAAACATCGTGAAACTTTCCGGTCTTAACGCGCGGACATTCGCGCGTCCCTTCCTGTCTTCCATCGCCCGGCCACCGTTCAGAGGGCGTCTGCTCGTTGCGGCTTGTGGTGCAATTCTGCTCTCGGCCTGCCATCGCGGTGAAGTAGCGCCGCCGCAGCCCAAACCGGTTGTCGCGCTCGCGGTTCATCCTGACGGACGCACCCCGACTGCCTCATTGCCGGCGCAGGTAGAGGCGCGCTACTCCACGCCACTGTCGTTCCGAGTGGGGGGCAAGGTTATTGAGCGAAAGGTTCATCTTGGCGATACCGTCACGGCGGGGCAAATCGTTGCACTGCTCGACCCTACCGATCTGCGCAATAACCTCGTTAACGCGCGCGCGCAACTGGACGCCGCCGAACATCGTCTCGTGTACGCCAGGCAGCAGCTCGATCGCGATCAGGCTCAGATCCAGGCACACCTGATTGCGCCGGCGCAGATGGAACAGACGGAAGACGCTTACGCTACGGCGCTTGCGCAGCGCGATTCGGCCCTCGCGCAAATGGCGCTCGCCACCAATCACCTGCGATACGCCACGCTCACGGCGGATCACGACGGAGTCATCAAGTCGGAGGATGCGGACACCGGCCAGAACGTCCAGGCGGATCAGGCGGTTTATCACATCAACTGGACCGGCAGCGTGGACATCGTCTGCGACGCACCGGAGCGAGCGCTTGGCGCGTTGGCCGTCGGCAGCAAGGCGCGCGTGAGCCTGTCCGCGCTGCCCGGAAAAAGCTTCGAGGCGAGCGTGCGCGAGGTATCGCCCACCGCCGATCCGCAAAGCCGTACCTGGCGCGTGAAACTCACGCTAGCCGCGCCGAGTGCGGAAGTCCGCGTCGGCATGACGGCCAATGTCTCGTTCGATGCCGCCAGCGACGTGCCGGAGGCGGCGCCGTTCGCACTGCCTGTGACGGCGCTTTTCCACAAAGGCGAGAACCCTGCTGTATGGGTAGTGCGCGCCGGTAGCGACACCCTCGAGCTGCGCACTGTCAGCATCGTGCGCTACGACGAGCGGACCGTCTCCATCAGTGGCGGACTTCACGACGGCGACCGCGTCGTGATGCAAGGCGTTCACGCGGTGAGCGCGAACCAGCACGTGCAGGTCGCGGCTCCGCTCCATCCCGAGGACTTTTCGTCATGAACGCCCGCGACCGTGAAGCCGCGCACGACAGCGCGCCCGTCATCCCGCCTAACGCCGAGGCACACAGCGAAGGCGGCTTCAATCTGTCCGCGTGGGCGTTGCGCCATCAGCAGCTAGTGATATTTCTGATCGGGCTTGCGACGCTGTTCGGCGTGATCGGCTATACGAAGCTTGCACAGTCGGAAGACCCGCCGTTCACGTTCCGCACCATGGTGGTCAAAACCTACTGGCCGGGCGCGACTGCCCGCGAGGTACAGGAACAGATCACGGACCGGATCGGCCGTCAGTTGCAGGCCGCGCCGTACGTCGACAACATCAAGAGCTACTCGCGGCCCGGCGAGTCGATGATCTTCTTCGCCATGAAGGACTCGGCCCCGGTCAAGGAGGTCCCAGAGACCTGGTATCAGGTGCGCAAGAAAGTGGGCGACATCGCGGCGACGCTGCCCAAGGGTACGGCTGGACCGTTTTTCAACGATGAGTTTGGTGACGTCTACACAAACATCTATGCGCTTGAGGGCGACGGCTTTACGCCTGCACAACTGCACGACTACGCGGATCAGTTGCGCACGATCCTGCTGCGCGTGCCCGGCGTCGCCAAGGTCGACTACTTTGGCGATCCTGACCGGCACATCTTCGTCGAAATATCGAATGCGCAACTAACCCGGCTGTCCATCACGCCGCAGCAGCTCGCGCAGGCCATCGACGCACAGAACACAGTGACGCCGGTCGGCACCATCACAACGGCGGACGACCGGGTGTTCGTGCGCCCGAGCGGCGCGTTCAAGGACGTGCAGGCGCTCGCCGACACGCTCATCACCGTGAACAAACGTACCTTCCGGCTCGGTGACATCGCAAAAATCACGCGCGGCTACGACGATCCGCCCGTCACCCAGATGCGGGTCGGCGGACAGGCGGTCCTCGGGATCGGCGTCACAATGCAAAAGGGCGGCGACGTGATCAGCCTCGGCAAGGCGCTTGACGCGAAAACCACCGAACTGCAGGCCGCCATGCCGGCGGGACTCAAGCTGGCTCCCGTCTCGAGCATGCCTCACGCGGTCAAGCATTCAGTGGACGAGTTCGTCAGGTCGGTCGCCGAAGCGGTAGCAATCGTGCTGGTCGTGAGCCTCGTTTCGCTCGGCCTGCGCACCGGCATGGTCGTCGTGATCTCGATTCCGATCGTGCTCGCCGTGACGGCGCTGTGCATGCATGTGTTCAATATCGGGCTGGACCAGGTATCGCTTGGCACGCTCGTGCTCGCGCTGGGGCTGCTCGTCGACGACGCGATCATTGCCGTCGAAACGATGGCCGTGAAGCTCGAGCAGGGGTGGACTCGCACGCGCGCGGCGGCCTTTGCCTACACGAGCACGGCATTCCCTATGCTGACCGGCACGCTCGTGACGGTATCGGGCTTCCTGCCGATCGCACTCGCGAAATCGAGCACGGGAGAATACACGCGGTCGATTTTCGAAGTGTCGGCCATTGCGCTGATCGTGTCCTGGTTCGCGGCTGTCGTGCTGGTCCCGTTACTCGGCTTCCACATGCTGCCGGAGCGCAAGGCCCACTGGCGCGACGGCGCCCATGACGAACATGACGTCTATAACACCGGCTTCTACCGGCGTCTGTCGGATTGGGTCACATGGTGTATCGAGCGCCGCTGGGCCGTGCTTGGCGTCACTGCCGTGCTCTTTGCGATCGCGATGGCGGCCTTCACGCGCGTGCCACAACAGTTCTTCCCTAACTCGGAGCGGCCGGAGCTGCTCGTCGACCTGCGGCTGCCGGAAGGCGCTTCGTTCGAGGCGACGCTGCGTGAAACGAAGCGCCTCGAAACGGCGCTCAACGGCAAGCGCGAAATCGACCACTTCGTCGACTTCGTGGGCACCGGCGCGCCGCGCTTTTATTTGCCGCTCGATCAGCAGCTTCAGCAGCCCAACTTCGCGCAGTTCGTAGTCACCGCGAAGAGCGTCGAAGATCGCGACGAGTTGATGCACTGGCTCGATGCCAAACTCGAGAAGGATTTCTCCGGCGTGCGTGCGCGCGTGGCGCGGCTCGAGAATGGTCCGCCGGTGGGGTTCCCGATCAAGTTCCGGGTGAGCGGCAGCGATATCACGACGGTGCGCTCCATTGCTGAAACGGTCGCCGACAAGGTCCGTGCCGATTCCCGCACGCGCAACGTCCAGTTCGACTGGGACGAGCCGGCAGAACGGTCGATCTCGTTCGAGGTCGATCAGAACCGGGCGCGCCAGCTCGGTGTCACGTCGGAGGACGTCTCGAACTTCCTGGCCATGACGCTCTCGGGCTACACGGTCACGCAGTTCCGTGAGCGGGACAAGCTGATCAACGTCGATCTGCGTGCGCCGAAGGGCGAGCGCGTCGATCCCTCGAAGCTCACCAGCCTCGCGGTTCCGACTCCGAACGGCCCGGTTCCGCTGGGTTCCCTCGGACACGTCAAGGACACGCTCGAATACGGCGTGATCTGGCAGCGCGACCGGCAGCCGACGATCACGGTACAGGCCGACATTCGGGGCGACGCTCAGGGTATCGACGTGACCCGTGATATCGAGCACGCACTTGCCGGCGAGCAAGCCAGATTGCCGGTGGGTTATCGCATCGAAGTAGGTGGCGCGGTCGAAGAAAGCGTGAAAGGCCAGACCTCGATCAACGCCGAGATGCCGCTCATGATCATCGCTGTACTGACACTGCTCATGATCCAGCTAAAGAGCTTCTCGCGGACCTTTATCGTCGTGTTGACCGCACCGCTCGGGCTGATCGGCGTCGTGGCTGCGCTGCTGCTGTTCGGCAAGCCCTTCGGCTTTGTCGCGTTGCTCGGTGTGATTGCCATGTTCGGCATCATCATGCGCAACTCCGTGATTCTGGTCGACCAGATCGACCAGGACATCGCGGCGGGGCATGGGCGCTTCGACGCGATTATCGGTGCGACCGTGCGGCGTTTCCGGCCAATCATGTTGACGGCCGCCGCGGCCGTGCTCGCCCTGATTCCGCTTCTGCGCTCAGCGTTCTTCGGACCCATGGCGACCGCGTTGATGGGCGGGATCACGATCGCTACTTTGCTGACAGTGTTCTTCCTGCCGGCTCTCTACGCGACGTGCTTCAGGGTCCGGCGCGACGAGCGCGGGATGCAGCCGGTCGTCGTCGAGCATACGGAGATTTGAAGATGAAGTTTGCCTATAAGACATCCGTTCTCGCCGTCGCTATGGCGCTCGCGCTAACGGCTTGCTCGTTCGGTCCCAGCGGCGAACCCCCGGTGATGCCTTCGCCGATCCATTACGGCGCGCAGGCGCAGCCGTCCAGGACGGTGGTCGCAAATGGCGTCGCCCAGCAGTTCGATATCGGCTCGACGGCGGTGCCGCAATGGTGGCGGCTTTACCGGTCCGACGCGCTCGATGCGCTGGTCGAGGAAGGTCTGCGCAACAGCCCGACGCTGGCGGCGACGCAGCGCACGCTTTCGGCCGCGCAGGAGGGACTGCGCGCGCAGGTCGGCTCATCCACACTACCGTCAGTCGACGGTGTCGCCCAGGTTGAACGCGCGCGTTCACCCGTCGTGCCGGGGCTCGGCCCTGAGCAGGTGCAGTACAACTTTTTCGCCGGGCAGCTTCAGGCGCACTACACATTCGACTTCTTTGGCCAGACGCGCTACGCCAACACGGCGGCTGCCGCTCGCGTGAATGTGCAGGGGTATGAGCTGGAAGCGGCCCGGCGTGCGCTCGCCGCCAACATCGTCGGCACGGCGATCAATGTGGCGGCGCTTGATCGCTCGATCGCGCTGACCGAACGGCTCGTCGCCGTGGCGAGGGAAACGGCAAACGAGGACCGGCAACGGTACACGCTCGGTTCCATCTCGCATGTGCAGGCGCTCAACTCGACGCAGGATGCAGATTTGATTGCGGCTCGTCTTCCGGCCCTGCGCCAGCAGCGCACCACAGCCGTCCACGCGCTGGCGGTATTGATGGGTCGTACGCCGGATGACGCACCGGCCGTTCCCGACCTCGACAGCCTGTCGCTGCCCGACCATGTGCCGGTCGCCGTGCCGTCGGACCTTTTGCGTTCGCGTCCCGACATTCAGGCGGCCGACGCCGCAGTGAAGGCAGCCGCAGCCGACGTCGGCGCCGCGACTGCGCAACTCTTTCCGAGCGTGTCGTTGACAGCCGCGATGGGCCGCGGCGGCTTTAGCTGGCCGATGTTGCTCTCAGGCGCGGGCGGACTGTGGGCGATCGGGGCGGGCTTGTCGCAACCGATCTTCCATGGTGGGGCGTTATTCGCGCAACGCAGGGCCTCGATCGATACATACGATGCCGCGGTTCTGTACTACAAGTCCACGGTTCTATCGGCATTCCAGGATGTCGCCGATTCACTTGCCGCGCTGGATAACGACGCGCAGTCGCTGACGTCTACCGAACGAGCGGCGCAGTCGGCCCGCGCGGCCTTCGACGAAACCGCGTCGCGCGCCCGCCTCGGTTCGTTGCCGTCCACGGCGCAGCATGCCAGCGAGCAGCGATTTCTCACTGCGCAGCTGGACGCCGTGCGCGCCGGAAGCCAGCGCATGACGGATACCGTTGCACTGTTCCAGGCGATGGGCGAATTGCCGTCCGCTCAGCAGCACGTGACGTCAAAAGAGTGACGTCTCCCAGCATGGAACATCGGAGCCTGATTGCCTGCCACGAGTGTGATCTGCTTTTCCGCAAGCCGCCGCGCCTGGGTGGGCTGGTTGCACGCTGTCAACGGTGCGGTGCGGGTTTCAAAGGCCTGCATTGCAGTGGTCTGTCGCTCGAGGCGATTTGCGCGTTGACCGTCGCGGCGTTGATTACTTTTGTTATTGCCCAGGCGTTCCCGGTACTAAGGCTGGAGACAAACGGGATCAGCTCGCAGACCACGCTGTTTGGTGCAGTGCAATCGCTTTGGGGCGAAAACATGCGTGTTGTCGCATGCATGGTGTTCTGTTCGTCGATGCTGTTTCCGCTGACGGAGTTGCTCGCCTTTCTTTATGTGCTGGTTCCCGTTCTGATGGGCAAACGGCCATCTGGCTTCAACCGCGTCGTTCGTCTCATTCAGTTCGCTCGGCCATGGGGAATGATCGAGGTCTTCATGCTCGGGGTGCTCATCACGATTGTGAAAATGGTGAGCATCGCGCAGGTGATTCCGGGGCCCGGCCTGTTTGCATTCGGCGCATTGACCGTGATGTTGGCGATCGTTGCCGCGTTCGACCCAGCCGTGTTGTGGGAGGTTTGCGACGAAATGAAGATTCGTCGGCGTGCCGACGTTTCCCGGTCGAGCGTGAGTGACAGCCGCGTTGTGCCGGGTGACTCCTCCGGCTCGCCGGAAACAGGAGTCACGGATTATGTCACGGCAAGACATGCAGGACTTCTCGCGTGTCATACCTGCGGCCTGGTTCAGACGGCAATCGCGCATCAGCCGCACCAGCACTGTTCGCGATGTGACTCGCTGCTGCACGAGCGCCGCCCGGACAGTGTGACGCGTTCGCTGAGTCTTCTTATCGCCGCAGCGCTCGTCTATATTCCGGCGAATCTTTTGCCGATCATGCATGCCTCGTCGCTCGGCCGCTCGGAGGACGACACGATTCTCGGCGGTGTCGGCTACTTCTGGAGCTCGGGAGACTGGCCGCTCGCGGTCGTTATCTTCGTGGCGAGCGTCATGGTGCCGATGCTCAAACTCACGGTTCTCGCACTGCTGACCTTGACTGCTCGCCAAGGTTTGGACTGGCGGCCGCTCGAACGCGCGACGCTGTTTCGTATCGTCGAGCGCGTTGGCCGGTGGTCGATGCTTGATGTCTTCGTTGTCGCACTCACGGTTGCCCTGGTGCATTTCGGCTCTTTTGCCTTCATTACCGCGGGTCCAGGCGCACTCGCTTTCGGGGCGGTCGTGATCCTCACCATGCTGGCATCGCATCAGTTCGACCCGCGGCTCACCTGGGACAACGTCCGTTGCGCACAGCCGCATCCTGACGACGTCGAGTCCGCACGGGTTCGTAGCTCTGTCGCATCCATAAACTGAAATCAGCAAACACTATCCTCTAGCGATGCATCTTCCTGATCTACCCCTTCCCGACATCAAAGCGCGCAAACGCTGGCTTCCTTCCTTGATCTGGTTAGTTCCCCTGATCTCGGCGTTGATCGGCGTTGCGCTAGTGGCCCGATCCATTTCGGAAAAAGGGCCGACAGTCACGGTTTCGTTCAATAACGCAGACGGAATGGAGGCAGGCAAAACGAAGGTCAAGTACAAGGACGTCGAAATCGGCTCCGTGCAGGCCATTACGCTGACAAAAAATCTTCAGCACGTGATGGTGAAAATTCAACTCACCAGGGAGGCAGAAAAATTCGCGACGCAAGGCACGCGTTTCTGGGTAGTTCGACCGCGCGTGGGGGCCAACGGCATTTCGGGCCTCGGTACTTTGCTTTCCGGCGCGTACATCGGCGTGGACATCGGGCAATCGTCAGAAAAACGGATGGAGTTTGTCGGACTCGAGAATCCTCCCATCGTCACCAGTGGCCAACCGGGGCACCAGTACACGTTGCGAGGGGACTCGCTGGGGTCGGTCGATATCGGTGCACCTGTCTTTTACCGTCGTGTGCAGGTGGGCCAGGTGGTCGGCTTTTCGCTCGACACGCACGGCTCGGGCGTAGTCGTGAACGTCTTTGTCAATGCACCGTTCGATCAGTATGTCGGAACGAACACCCGGTGGTGGCACGCGAGCGGCGTCGATCTTCGGCTCGACTCGAGCGGGCTCAAGATCAACACGCAGTCGCTGGCGACAGTGGTTGTGGGGGGGCTCGCGTTTCAGTCACCGCCGGGTCAGGACGCTGGACAACAGGCCGCTGACAAGGCGGTGTTTCGACTCGCGGCGGACGAGTCGGACGCGATGCGCGAGCCGGACGGACAACCCCTCAATGTGGTGATGCGATTCAACCAGTCGCTGCGCGGATTGTCCGTTGGCGCACCTGTGGACCTGCGCGGAATCGCGTTGGGGCAGGTGACGGAGATCGGTATTGAGTATAGCGAAATGGATAAGAGTTTCAGTATGAAGGTTTCGATGGCACTTTATCCCGACCGGCTCAGCCGGCGCAGCAGCGAGGCGCTACCGGCCCCCAACACGCCAGGCGGGCATGAACTGCTTCAGCACCTCGTGATGGAAGGGTTGCGTGGCCAGTTGCGAACCGGCAACCTCCTGACCGGTCAGTTGTACGTCGCGCTGGACATGTTCCCGAAAGCCCCGCGGGCGACCGTGGATGTGCATCAGAATCCGATCGAGCTGCCGACCGTGCCGAACACGCTCGACGAACTGCAGGTGCAGATTGCGGACATTGCCAGGAAACTGAATCAGGTACCGTTCGACAAGATTGGCGTCAACCTGAATGGCGCGCTGGAAAACGCCAACAAGCTGTTCGGTCATCTGGATACGGAGGTCGTTCCACAGGCTCGGGACACGCTGGCGGCAGCGCAGCGGACCTTCGGCACCGCTGAGGTGACGCTTCAGCAGGCGGCGCCGTTGCAATCGGACGTCCAGGACGCGATGCAGGAACTGACCCGTACGCTGCAGTCTCTCAATGCGCTCGCGGACTATCTGGAACGCCATCCCCAGGCGCTTCTGTTCGGCAAGAAAGGAGACCGGCCTTGATTTTTCTTCGGTCTTTTTCGTTGCGCGCTTTCGCTCGCGTGGCCGCAGGAATCAGTCTCGCCGTTCTGGCGGCGTGCGGTTCTCCGCCGAGCCGGTTCTACACGCTTGCCTCCGGCGGCGGTTCGGCCACGGCGGATCGCACGGTAAGCCCCGCCGTTTTGATCGATATGCGGCCCGTTACCGTGCCTTCCGCGCTGGCGAGGACCCAGCTCGTCGTTCAGGTGAACGCCACTCAGGTCAAGGTGCTGGAGGACGATCGCTGGGCGTCGCCGCTGGCGGATGAAATCCGCACCGCAGTGCTGGCAACGGTGACCCGGCAATCTGGCGCGGTCGATGTGCACGGGATGGCGCGCACGGACGAGGTTCCGCTGTACCGCATTTCGGTACAAGTGCAACGATTTGAGACGTGGCCTGGGTCGCACGTGCTGATTGAAGCCGTATGGAGCATACAGTCGCCAAATAGTCAGGAAACGATGACCTGCCACAGCATAGCCAGCCAGCCGGTCACGGCTGACTATGATGCAATCGCGGATGGTCACCGGCAGGCCTTGCAACGAATCGCCACGCAGATTGCGCGAAGCCTCCGCGAGCTTGCCAGGACGTCAGCATTGCACGGGAGCCGGCAAGCGATGACGCGTCCGGCATCCTGCCCGTTGATGGCCTACGCTGAAGCGGGGACCGGGGTGACCCGACGCCCCTGACGGTCCTTTTCGCGTCCGCCTTATTCCGTCTCGACTTCTGCCTCGATGAGCGGCAATGCTCGCGTCGAAATCTTCTCGGCCTCCGCGCGCTTGAGCCCGAGTGTTTGCAAAAGCGTTGCTGCCGTGCGCTCCGCAAAGTGTTCCCCGCTGAAGCCGAGTTCGTCGAGCAACGCTGTCGCCGGCGCGCCAGGCGCGACGAAATTCAGCTCGGCTGCGATTGACGCAAGCACCGTGCCGCCCACCGAAAGAAAGCCGATGAAGGGGTCAGCGACCACAAAGCGCTTCGCGGCGATGCCATTTCCGATGTCCCGCAATAGCCGCTGACCCAACCCACGGCTCAGGATGTGCACCGAAAAACCTTCGCGTATCAGGAAGCGTCCCCAGACGGGATCGCGCCGCGCCCGCATCAGGGTGTGGCGCACGGAGACGGAGATCACTTCCGCCGGGTCCGACAGACCGCCGGTGAGGCGATCGAGCATGTCGCCGAACTCCTCGAACACGTTGTCGACGAGCGTCGCGTAGATGGCTTCTTTCGACTCGAAGTGGTTGTAGAACGACCCGAAGCCCACGTCGGCGGCCTCGGTGATTTCGTTGATTGCCACGCCCTCCATGCCCTTTTCCGCCATGAGCCTGAGCGCTGCGTCGAGCAGGCGGGCGCGCGTCTCGCGCTTGCGGCGCGCTCCGCGCGGCTCGCGCTCCTCGGGAACGGGGGCCGGGGAATCGGAGGCCGCGGAAACGGGGGCCGCACGGCCAGCGCGCTTAGGCGCAGGCCGGTTTAAAGAGTTCGCCATGACGAGTTCCAGTCTTTGCTCGTATCGAAGTATAGATTGGAATGTCTCTATTGACAAAACTATCAGCAATGACTTTAATGTCATAAAGGTGAATGCTGGCGCCCGATAAACAAATGGACAAATGGACAAATGGACAGATGGACAGATGGAGTGACAGTGGAGACAGGAGCAATAAACACCACCGGACCGTCGGGCCGGCACAACCCGGTTGAGCCGTCCGCGCATGAGGTCGACCGTGCCGGGCCTGTTCGGCAGCGTGAATTCGCTCGGCAGCCTGAATGGCGGTCCGACGCTCGTCACGTCGAATCTCATCGGCGCACGCCGGCTATCGAAGCCGAATACGCCATTCGAACCGTTTGATTTCCGTCCTGCCATGAAACTGACCACTGCACAGCCGGCCCGTCATCCCACTCCCACGACGAAAGCATCGGCATTGACCTACCTGATATTCGATCGGCCAGACCTCGGGAAAGCCGAGCAGTTTT
>NZ_JARESO010000065.1:0-46122 GCF_046030175.1 Paraburkholderia sp. RL17-373-BIF-A | reverse complement strand
TTGTGCTGCATACTTCAGTGGATCACACCACCGAAAGCATCGACGGCGAGCGGCCTTGTCGTTTCAATATTGGACCGGACCCGGCCAGTTCCGGTCAGTCGAAGAAAGCTTTTGAACGTCCGTTGCTACGCGGATTTGAGCAGTACGTCACGCGCGAAGTCCGGACGACGGTGCGAATGGCACCTTTCGGAGGTCGGGAAATTACGTTGACTTAGCGAGACGTCACCGCGCTCAGCGACCGTCCGAACGACAGTAACGCGATCGTTAGTATGCAGAAGCCGACCCCCGCGTAGAAGGTCGAAATCGCCCCGAAGCGATCCCACAAGGCACCCGCGATAACGCTCGACGCAAGGGTAACGACGCCGCTCAACAGATTGAAAAAGCCGAAGGCAGTGCCGCGTAGTTGCGCCGGAGCAGTGTGAGCGACCATTGTGGCCAGCAGCCCCTGCGTCATCCCCATGTGCAGACCCCACAGCGCGACACCCACGAGTACGGCTGTCCAGTGCGTGCCGTGCGCCAGCACCAGGTCCGATGCAATCAACACGACCAGGCCGGCGACCAGCAGTCGGGTGTGACTCATCGTGTCTGCGAGTTTCCCGAACGGATAGGCGGACAACGCATACACGACGTTCATTGCGACCATCACGAGTGGAACCAGCGCAATTGGCACGCCGCTTCCCATGGCGCGCAAGACGAGGAAAGCTTCGCTAAACCGGGCGAGTGCGAATACCCCACCCACGACGACTACCCACCAATATCTGGCGCCGAGCTGCTTCGCATTTGCCCAGCGAATCGGATTGACCCGCTTTGCGCCCAGTTCGCACGCTGGTTCTTCGATGCCGAAGGTCAATAACGCGACGGCGAGCAGGCCAGGAATCACAGCGAGCCAGAAAGCGAGTCGGAAGTTGTCCGACCATACGAGCATGATGACAACGGCCAGTAGTGGTCCGAGGAAGGCGCCGATGGTATCGAGCGATTGGCGCAGCCCGAACGCGGCACCTCGCAGATTTGGCGGGGTGACATCGGCCACCAGCGCGTCGCGCGGTGCCCCTCGGATGCCTTTGCCAACCCGGTCCAGGATTCGTGCGGTCACCACGACACCGATGGTGGGCGCGAGCGCAAATAACGGTTTGCTCAGCGTGCCCAGTCCGTATCCCACTACGGCGAGCCATTTGCGATTTCCCAGATAGTCGCTCAGGGTTCCCGAGAACACCTTCACAACGGGGGCAGTGGCCTCGGCGATGCCCTCGATGAGGCCTATCGTGGCCGCGCTGGCACCCAGACTTGCCACGAGGAACATCGGCAACAGACTATGGACGATCTCGGATGAAACATCCATGAACAGGCTTACGAAGCCGAGTACCCAGACACTGCGCGGAATTTGTTGAAGAACTCGCATTCGCGAGGTGGTTTGCATGGACCTATCCTAAGGAAGGTCTGGACTGGTTGCACCGAACGCCGCGATGGAGCTCGGAGGTCAGTATGTCCGCAACGGCATCGAGTCCAGAAGAGTGTCAATGATAACTTCAGCGCTCGAATGACACCGAGTCCCGACGCGCGTCCTCGTCGACTCTATTCCATGCGATCTTCGCTATCAGTGCAGCGCTTCATTGATCGATTCGATTTTCTGCTCCCGACTTCAGCCGGTCGCCCGCTCACTCGGCCAGACATTCAAAATTAGCTTTCATGCTGAAAGCTGCCGCTCGCTTTGCTCCGTGGCCCGGAAGAGGCTTGCCGTTGAACCTCCGACTATGGGTTGTGTGCGCTTCCGTCGACAACAGCTGGTCTAGGCGGCTTGGCGAGTATTCGCATCGCTGCGGCAGCGAGCGTCTTCGATGACCTGCATGAGTGCCTCGCAGGAGAACGGCTTCTGCAAATAGACAAAGCGTCTCCCGTCATTGAAACGAGGAAAGCCGCGAATCGGCGTTTCCCTCAGCGACCATGCGACAGCACTACCTTTTATGTCGGGCAGCTTCTCGTCAAGGAAAGTGATTTCAAAAGCGCCGGTACGAAGGAGCCTGAGCGCAGTTTCGCCATCGTAGGCCACAGCAGTATGGTGGCCATAGCAGTCCAGCAGGAAAGCGAGACTGTCCGCGACAGACTCATTGTCGTCAGGCTTCGATCGGATTCCAAGCCTTGAGGACATCGTACAAACACGGAGTACGTAGGCGGACCGCATGTGTCGCGATCTAACCCACAGCGCCAGGCGGAGAGTTGGATCCGACCCACCGGCCGCAGCGCGCACGTCTCTCTATCAATTCGCACTGGTCGCCATTAAAAATCCAATATTTCAACTAGTTGTGTGATCGCTTGCCGCGACGCCACCGTTTGGCACGCACTTTGCGTTGAACATCCGCGAGGAGTGGCGACACCCTCAAAACAGGCTCTGACATTCCTGACTGACTAATTTCCCCTTGGAGAATCGAAATGAACACGCTGGCAATCAAAGACCTCCCCGTAGCCGTTGAGATGGATCGTACTGCAATGACCGCCGTCAGCGGCGGCAGGTTGCCGCAACAGATCGTGAACATCATCCAGGCCGTTTCAGACTATGCAAATGACGCTCCTACCCAGCACAGTTTTACTGGCAGTGGGGCTTCTGTGACGTACTAACAGAAACACGGTGTTTCGTAGCTCGAGGCCCCGCCAACGAGGGGCCTCTTTGAATTCGCTTCCGGTTCCTCACCAAGCGTGCTCACTTTTCTCCTCGCAAAACAACGGACTGCAGCCCACGCTGCAAGGGATCAGCGCTGCGCTGCGCTGCAATGCGATGCGCGGTTGCTGCGCGCTAAGTCCGAGGAGGTCCGTAGTGGCTCCAGGGGCCTCTCACTTGGGATGTGACTGCTTGCATTCCGTTTCGAACCAATGGTCGACCTGGCGCTGCGCCGCGTGTAGATTCGCTGGGTAGTGTGGGTCGTTGTGCCAAGGTGATGGGTTGTAGCCCGCTTTCCTCAGGGCCGAAAGCTCGCTTTGGTGTTGCGACTTCGTCCGAGGCGCGTTGCTTCTAATCGCGGCCAGGTCACGGCACTCCGTTGGGCTCAGATGTGGCGCGCCTTGTGGCACGCCGGCGGCGGCATATCCAGTCAGCAGGAGCGTCAACGCGGCAAGCGCCGAGCAGTTTCTCATGAGGTTTTCCATAGCGCATCTCCACGCGTCCGATTGGCGCAACGCGAGCGGTGCGATACCGCCGGTCGCGCGTGACTTCCGCGTTTATTTTGCCTTAGTCCAGTCACCGGAAGAAGGCCACTGTACAAAGAGAAGAAAGTCAGGCGCCAGCGCCTCGAATGACCATCGCACCTCCGAAAAGAGAAATACGACCACCGGTTGTCGAGCGTTCGGGAAGGGTTGGCTACGGCCGATCGCTCGTAGGGCGGAAGTCGGCCACATCGGGACGTTGATCCATGCATTCATGCAGACGTTCGAACGTCTGCGCCGGCCCAGATAGCGTTTCCAGGTTCGTCACTTTGCCGGAAAGGCGTGGCGGCGACCGAACCAGACCACCAGGAATGTCGGCACGAGCAGAAGAGCAATCACGCCAGGCAGGTAACGAGCGCCAAGCGTCGTAAGCATCGCGCCACCGACCAGGCCGCCGCCTGCAATTGCTATATTCCAGCAAGTGACGAATATCGACTGTGCGACATCAGCCGCCTCGCCAGCAGCATTTGCGGATGCATTCTGATACAGCGTTCCGGCACCGCCGAAGCTAAGCCCCCACGCTGCGATGCTCGCATAGATTACGAAAGGAGACTCTTGCCAGATGAACATTGCTGCGGAGGCGAGGCAGAACATAGCGACGCTAGCAAGGACGAGTTCTCGCAGCCACTGGTCAACGAGGACGCCGATAATCCAGATGCCGACGAGAGCACTCACGCCGAAGACGAACAATGCTGTTTGCACGCTGCCCGACATGCCTGACGAGGCGAGGAACGGCGAGATGTAGGTATAGATGACGTTGTGGGACATCGCATACGCGAGCGTGACGATCAGCACAGGCTTCACACCCGGAATGCCAAACACTTTGCTGATGGACAGGTGGCGACTTGCGGCGAGGCCCGGAAAGTCGGGTACGCCAAAGCGAACCCACGCCAGCAACAGAACTGTCAGGGCGCTCATGACGCCAAAGGCGGAGCGCCAGCCAACAGCCTGTCCGAGGACGGTGCTGAGCGGGATACCAAGCGACAGTGCGATTGGTGCGCCTACCATCGCTATCGCGATGGCGCGGCCGCGCAGATGTTCGGGGGCCATGCGACTGGCGTGACCCGCAACGAGAGCCCAAAGCAGGCCAGCGAAGACTCCCGCGAAGAACCGTGCTGCGAGTGTAATCGCGTAGTTCGTCGACAGGGCCGTCACCGTATTCAGCACGAAGAAGCCACCGATGGCCAGCAGCAGCACTGACCTTCTACGCCATCCGCGCGTCATGGCCGTCAAGGGGATAGCTGCGATTATCGAGCCGATCGCATAGGCAGTGACGAGCTGCCCAGTCAGCGCGGCCGAAACATTCAAATCCGCGCCAATCTGCGGCAACAATCCGGCCGGCATGGCCTCGGTCATCATTCCAATGAAGCAGGCTGTGGCCAATGCAAGTAATCCCAATACTGGGAGTTTTGTTGATACGTCTATTTCAGTTGACGCTGCGGGTGTAGCCATTCTGTTCTCTCATGTGCGCGGGTTACGAAGCTGTTCCAAGCCCAGAGACTCGATTGAATTCGTTTGTTGCGATCACGACTCCTGCATCGAAGCCCACGCCGGGCTCCTCTGCCAAGGCTGGGACCCCGCACTTCAACGACTTTCCGCGCGCTCGACCGAATAGGCGGGGAAGTCCGTGTAGCCCACTTCACCGCGGCGGGTATAGAAGGTCGATGGGTCGGCTTCGGCTAGCGGCCAGCCATGCTTGAGCCGCTCCGCCAGGTCCGGGTTTGCGATGTAGGGTCTGCCGAAGGCGATCAGGTCCACTAGCCCGGTGTCGAGCGCAGCCTGAGCGCTCTCGCGGTTCGTGAAGCCGCCGCACCAGATAATCGCGCCGGGAAAAGCGGCGCGAACCTTGGCGAGCAAAACGTGGTCGATGTGCCGTTCCTTGAACTCGCTGCTCTCCATGTTTCCCGAAGGCATGAGCTGGTAGACCAGATGCATGTAGGCCACGCCGCGGCGACCCAATTGCTCTGCCACGTACAGCAGGGTTTCCTCGGCAAGAGGGTCCGCCGGCATGGAGTTGTACTTGCCGAACGGAGACAACCGAACGCCAACGCGCCCCGGACCCAATTCACGCACCGCCGCTTCAACGACTTCCATCAGAAATCGCGTGCGATCTTCGACATTGCTGCCTCCGTAGCGGTCGTCTCGGGTATTGAGCACCGAGTTCATGAACTGGTCGAACAGATAGCCGTTGGCTCCGTGGATTTCGACACCATCGAAACCGGCCTGCCGGGCGTTGGCGAAGGCCTGGGAAAAGGTGCCGACCAAAGCCGACACTTCATCGGTGCTGAGGCGCTTTGGCGTGCCTGCACGAATGAAGCCCAACTTGCCATCGGCATCGTGGGCAAACACATCGGAATGCTCAGCCCGTTCCCCGGTCACCCCCCAAGGGGCCTCGCCATTCGGCATGATCGACGGATGCGCCATCCTGCCGACATGCCATATCTGCAAAAATATCGTACCGTCATGGCGGTGAACTTCATCGGTCACGCAACGCCAGCCCTGCCGCTGGGCTTCTGTGTAGATGCCGGGCGTCAAGGCGTAGCCTTTGCTGGATGGCGCAACGTCGGTGGCCTCGGTCACGATCAGGCCGGCACCGGCCCGCTGCCCATAATAGGTACCCATCAGTTCATTGGGGACATCGCGATCTGACGTCCGCGTGCGAGTCATGGGTGCCAGGACAATGCGATTCTTCAGCGGAACGATGCCGCCAAGGACTTGAGATTCGAACAGGTTGGCCATATGTCTTCCTTCGATTGGTTACGATCGAAAGCTTACTTTTCGGTAGTCGCCCCCTCTACACACCGTTTGGTCAGTGGTGAGCAAATGAAGATCATCAACAAGCTACCGGGCTTGCCGGGCGAGCGAGCGCTAGCCGTCCTTTCAGGACGCTGGAAGGCGGTCATCCTCTATGTGCTGCTGGATGGCCCGCAACGCACGTGCGAGCTGGAGAAGCGCATTGCCGGCATCTCGCAGAAGGTGTTGATCGAGCAGCTGCGAGCGCTAGAGGAACACGGAGTGGTGAGCCGGCAGCCCAGCGCTGGGGACAGTCAAGGGATCGAATACCTGCTCACCCCGCTTGGCGCAAGCCTGCGACCCATCCTGGATTCTCTGATCGAATGGGGAGCGCATCACGCCAAGGAGCTTGACGAGGTCCATAGGCTTTTGCCATGCGATGCTGTCGTTCGAGATCGTATTGGCTGACGCCTAATTGCTGTCGCTGTCCGAGACGTAGTTTCAGACGGTTAAGGTGTGAACGATCGCGTGATGGAGTCGAGTCGGATCATCGCCGCAGAGCCGTGCGCGGGCGTTTCGTGATCGACCAATAGGCGTCGGCGGAAGCGTCCCGCGCCGGAGGCTTGCGCGACATACCGACGCTTCAGTAGCAGGACAAAGTCTTTGACGAGGTTCGGACGGTGAACAGTCTGAACGGCAAGATGCAGATTCGTGTACAACCGCTGCAGGGGGTGCGCTAAAAAGGGCTCGGGCACGACGTTCGGGCGTGCGGTGGAAGTCTCTGCTTCAGGTCCGAAACCGGCCAACTATTTGGCTCGGATCGAATGTCCACAACAGGTCGGCCTGCGGATCGTCGTCGGCCCGGGTTCGGCCATGAAGAGACATACGTCGGTGCGTCCACTGTCGCGCTCATAACCGCCGTTCGCAAGTGAATGTTGCTGGAGACCCCATTCCTGCGGTCAAGCAAGAGCGTTAATGATCCACTACCGATAGTGATGAGTTGGCCGGGAAGGACCGCCCGAGGGCGTGAGACAGCTAGAGCCGCTCGCCTCGAGCCAGCACGGCTGGATCAACCAGCCGATCGTACTCGTCGCCGTCAATAAAACCGAGCGCGATTGCTGCCGCACGCGGCGTGATCCGATCCTCCAAGGCTGTTGCCGTGATCTGCGCAACGCGGTCATATCCGAGTATTGGATTTAGTGCCGTTACTGCGAGCAGTGCTTGGTTCACATTCTTGACAAGACGTTCACGGTCAACTTCAATTCCGCAAACGAGTCGCCGTGAAAATACGCGGACGGAGTCGGCGATAACACGCAGCGACTGCAGCAAATTGTAGATCAACACCGGCTTTGCGACATTCAATTCGAAGTTGCCGGATGCGCCAGCGAGCGTGATCGTTTGGTGATTGCCGATTACCTGAAAACACCCCTGCACAAGAACCTCCGCAATCGTGGGATTACGCTTGCCGGGCATGATCGAAGAGGTCAGCCCGTCGTCGGGGATCAGCAATTCGCCAAGCCCGCAACGGGGACCGGAACCAAGAAATCGTATGTCGTTCGCTATCTTCAGCAGCGAGGTAGCAATTGTATTTAGCGCACCCGAGGCCTCCACCAAAGCGTCGTGTGCCGCCATCCCTTCGAATTTGTGCGGATTGGGAGCGAACGCCAGTCCGGTTGCCTCCGCGAGCGTCGCGCAAAAGAAGCCGTCGAAGTCCCGGGGCGCGTTCAATCCCGTGCCGGCTGCCGTGCCGCCCTGAGGGATGGTCAAGAGTCGCGGCAACGCACCGTCGACGCGCGCAAGAGCATTGGAGATCTGGTGCTCGAACGTCGCGAACGTTTGGCCCATCGTCATCGGCACCGCGTCCATCAGGTGCGTACGGGCGATTTTTACTACGCTGGCAAATGCATGGCTACGCTCGGCGAGCGCCGAACGCAGTTCATCTAGCGCGGGTCGCAAGCGTCCCGTCATCTCGATCGCGGCCGCTACGTGCATCACCGTCGGGAAGCTGTCGTTCGACGATTGCGACGCGTTGACGTGATCGTTCGGATGGACGGGCGCCTTGGTCCCAAGCGGGCGCCCGAGTAGCTCGTTCGCCCGATTCGCAATGACCTCGTTCGCGTTCATATTGGTCTGTGTCCCCGACCCCGTTTGCCATATCGTGAGCGGGAAATGGTCGTCCCATAGCCCTTCATGCAGTTCAAGAGCGGCCGTCTCGATCGCCGAGGCAAGCACCGGAGCGAGCACGCCGCACTGCACGTTGGCGCGTGCGGCAGCGAACTTTTGCAAACCGAAGGTGCGCACTAATACCGCCGGGAAACGCTCTTCGCCTATTTCGAATACGCCAAGTGCTCGTTGAGTCTGCGCTCCCCAATACCGATCCGAACGAATTTCGACAGTGCCAAAGGCATCCTGCTCAGTCCGTGTTGCTGCCGTCATGGTGATACTCCCAATGGTCGTGATGGTGCCTGTTTATGATGCAGCTTGATGCGGTCCGCCGCGATGGCGACTAGCGTTTGAAGACTTTGAACAGTAAGTCTTGGCGCCGCCGTTAGACTGGGCCGACTCACGTCACGCGTGCCACTGCGCCCTGCGTCTGCTGTCGCGATCAATGGTTAGCCGAACGCCTTTCGGCCAGACTGATCGACCGAATACCGTTTCAATACCGTTGCCTGAGTCTGCCATCTGAGCAACGCGGCGCTCACGATTGGGAACAGCGCGCGTGGGCGGTCGGTCAATCGAATCACGGTGTGTTGCCGGCGCTTTTCAAAGGAATCCCGGCAGGGTGCGGATTCGCGTCGTTCATGTCCTCGGGCAGCAAGTTGCCGTCGGCAAGACGCTCGTCGGCCCGTGCGGTGTCCGGATAGCGCTCAGGATAAAAGTGCCGCTCGGCAATTTGCGCGTCGAACGTGCGCGACCACTTTGCGATCACGACCGTGGCGAGGCTGTTGCCGATCGTGTTGCAGGTGGCGATCGCCATCGACATGAAGCGGTACACGCCGAAGATGATTGCTACGCCTTCGACGGGCAGAATGCCGGTCGAAGCAACCGTCGCCGCGAACACCACGAACGATCCCCCCGACACCGTGGCCGCGCCCTTGGACGTGAGCAGCATCAGCAATAGCAGCCCGATCTGATGCTCCAGCGTGATCGGTACGCCGTACGCGTGGGCAATGAACAGCACGCCCATCGACATGAAGAGCGATGTGCCGTCGAGATTGAACGCATAGCCGGTAGGCAGCACGAGACCGACCGTCTGCTTCGCGCAGCCGAGCCGTTCAAGCTTGATCAAAAGGCGCGGCAGTGCACTCTCGGAAGAAGCGGTCCCGAGCACGATGAAGATCTCATCCTTGATGTAGCGCAGGAAGCGCCACAGACTGAAACCTGCCAGCTTCGCGATGATTCCCATGACAACGACGATGAACAGGATCACGACCGCATAGAAGCTCAAAACGAGCTGGGCAAGCGCAATCAGCACAGCAGTACCGTTGCTGCCCACCGAGTAAGCGACCGCGCCGAAGGTGCCAAGCGGGGCCAGCTTCATGACCAGGTTGATAAACGAGAACAGGACTTCCGAAACCAGGTCGAGTCCCTCGTTGATCCTGACGCGGCGGCGTTCAGGAATCGCAAGTATGCCGATACCCACCATGACGGCCAGCACCACCACCTGCAGCAGTTCCCCCTTGACGAAAGCGCCGATAAAGTTGTCCGGCACGATGTGCATGACAAACGCGACGAAGCCGTGTGAGTCCATCTTTGCAACCACCGGCGGTGCTGCTCCAACGGCGACGGCCGTCATGCCTTTTCCGGTTTGCAGCAGGTTGCCCGCCAGCAGGCCGACCATCAACGCAATGGTCGATACCACTTCGAAATAGACAATCGAGCGCCATCCTACGCGGCCCGCACTCTTGACATCACCAGCCGACGCGATGCCGTGCACGATAGTGAGAAACACCAGTGGCGCGACACCGGCCTTGATAAGCGACAGGAAGATGTCGCCCAGTACCTTAAGCTGTCCACCCACCTTCGGAAAAATCAGCCCGACGGCAATTCCGAGAATCAGCCCGACCAGAACCTGCATGCCGAGCTTGCGGTACCACGGCAGCTTTCTGGGCGGCGGCACGTTCGGCGTTTCGTTTGATGCGATCTCGTTGTTCATGATGTGTGCTTCTCCACGTCTTTCACTCAGATGCCGCTGGACAATTCGACGGCGCGATCAACCATTTGCGGCGCGAGGCCAAGATAGTTGGCTGGGTCGGTCATTCGATCGATCGCCGCGCGGTCGAAGTGCGTCGTGACGTTGGGCAGCGCCGCGAGCGCGTCGGCGAGCGTGCCGCCTTGCTCGTTGACGGTACGGCATGCGTCGTAGACGATATCGTGAGCCTGCTGGCGGCCGGTGAACGGCGCCATGCCCATCATGACCGCCTCCGCGACGATCAACCCTCTGGTGATACCCAGGTTGTGCTTCATGCGTTCGGTGTCGACGATCAATCCCCCGAGCGCGAACTTCGCCTGATGCAGCGCGCCAGCCGAAAGGATGAAGCTCTCGGGAATCGCGATCCATTCCGCGTGCCATGGACCCGTGGCCCGCTCGAAATCCTGGATCATCGCGTCGACCATCAGACCCGCGTGCTGACGCACCGCTTTCGCCGCGGCCAGCATCAGTTCGCTGGAAATCGGGTTGCGCTTTTGCGGCATGGTGCTGCTCGCTCCGCGTCCCTTGACGAACGGCTCGTACACTTCAGCGAACTCCGTCGACGCCATGATCATGATGTCGAGCGCGATCTTGCCGAGTGAGCCAGTCACGAGTGCGAGCAGGTTCACCGCTTCGGCGAAACCATCGCGCGCCACGTGCCACGTGGTTGCAGGCACTCCTAGCTTCAGTTCGTCGGCGAGCGCCCTCTGAACCTCGAAACCGTTGTCGCCAAGCGAGGCCAGCGTGCCCGCGGCGCCCGCGAACTGGACGACAGCCACCCTCGGACGCAGCTCCGCGAGGCGTTGCTGATGCCGGTCGAACATCGCCAGCCAGATCGCGACCTTGTAGCCAAACGTCACGGGCAGCGCCTGCTGAAGATGAGTCCGGCCCGCCATTGGTGTATCGCGGTGTTTCTTTGCAAGGTCGACCAGAATCGTGCGCAGCTCGCGTATGTCGCTGTCGATCACGTCGAGCGCATCGCGCACTTGCAGCGAGACCGCCGTATCCATGATGTCCTGTGTCGTCGCGCCCCAATGCACGTAGCGGCCCGCGTCGCCGCACATGCCGACGAGCTGGTGAACCAGCGGCAGAATCGGATAACCCACGATATCTGTCTCCTCACGCATGTGATCGAAATCGATCCGCTCGATCGTCGATTCACGGGCGATCACTTCCGCCGCGTCGGCCGGAATCACGCCGACGCGCGCTTCAGCCCTGGCCAGCGCCACTTCCACGTCGATGTAGCGCTGCACGAGGGCGTAGTCGGAGAACAGTTCACGCATCTTCGCCGTGCCGAAGGCATCGCGGAACAGGATTGAATCGACCACAGTGCTGGCCATAGGGACATTGCGACTCGTCATGACATCCTCTTGAAAGTGCCGGAAAGCGGCTTAAAAGGGCCGGTACCATTCGCAGAATCAACGATATGTCCGGACATAATTAAATTAATATGTTCGGACATGTTGAGCAAGCTATGATTTACCCTAGCCCCTGATAAATCGACTGCATCGCGACCCAAAAATGAACAAACCGCACTTCGCCGACATCGCTCGCCACTTGACTGAGGGCATTGCGTCCGGCCGCTATCCGGTCGGCTCGTATCTGCCTACCGAGCTTGAACTGCGCGACCACTATCAGACGAGCCGGCATACGATTCGCGCAGCGCTGCATGAATTGCAGCAGTTGGGATTCGTGTCGCGGCGCAAGAACGCGGGAACGCGCGTCGAATCGGCGCAGCCGACGAACGAGTTTCGGCCGTCGCTCGCATCGGTGGACGATCTCGTGCAGTTCGGCTCCCAGCACTTGCGTCTGGTGCAATCGACGGAGGAGATCCTCGCAAGCGGCAGGCTCGCCAAGACTCTGAAATGTTCAGACGGTGCGCGATGGCTGCGCGTTTCGAGCCTGCGCATCGACGGCGACAGGGAGAGTCCGCCGGTCGGTTGGACCGACGTGTATATCGACCCGGCTTATACGGAAGTCGCAGAGGCTGCGCGAGCTCAACCGGACACGCTGATCAGTTCGTTAATCGAAGCGCGCTACGGTCGCTGCATCGCGGAGATCCAGCAGGACGTGCACGCCGCGTTGATTTCGCAGGAGATGGCGGAAAGGTTGAAAGTCGAGAAGGGGAGTGCGGCGCTTGAGATTGTGCGACGATATCTCGACTCTGCGGGGGAAACCTTTGAGGTATCGATCAGCGTCCATCCGGCTGAACGCTTCTCGGTTTCGATGCGACTGAAGCGCTCGGACGCCTAGCCGTCGCAGGCGTTGTACGGGCGGCGCAGATGGACCGATCGACGGCATTTTGCGGCCAATTGGCTGCTCCGTTCTAAACCCGATCCCGACAGCAACGCTTAAGGAAATCGACGCTCGGTGTCAGCTATGAGTGTCATTACTGACGGTGGAAATGTCTCCCATGAACGGCAGGCGTGGGTCGAGTGCGGAAGTTCGCGTGGTGGTCGACGCAGATGACCGCCATTCCGATCTCGATCCTTCGGAACCCGTCAATACCGGCCGGTTCCGAAAGCCGTCCAATCTTTCCGATGGCTGAGCGTAGACTTGCGATATATCGCCGCATCAGCCCAGAGATGTAGCCTCCGGCGACTAATCGACCGAGCAATCCCGTGGCCTTGACCGTTAAGGCACTACCGGTATCCAGCAGCGCCGGCCGCTTGCACTGACGATTTGCTTGAGCCCGCAGCCTTGGCGTTTGCCGGCAGCCGGATAGGAGCCGCAGGGACTCTGCAGTAGGTTGCGGTAGCTGTGATTCGTGCATTGCCATCTGCAGGTCCCGGTCAGGTCAACGCGACTCAGAGGTGGCCGGAACCCTGGTTTTGAGTGCAGGCAATCAACTGCGGAGGTTTGCCGTGACCGATCATGAAACTGAGGATGATCGAGAAGCCCTCGATCTTCTCATTCGCGGATTTCAGGTCTCGCGGATGCTCCGGCTGGTGGCTGATCTTGGTCTCGCGGACAAGATTCCGAGAACGGGAAGTCGCAATATCAGCGAGTTGGCTACAGCCTGTGCAGTGCTTGCTTCGCCACTGCTTCGAGTGCTACGGGCGCTGGCCGCATTCGGCGTCTTTCGTATAAGCACGGACGGACGCGTGTCCCACTCTCCGCGCTCCGTGCTCCTGAGGACCGATGAACCGAACAGCCTTCACTACGGAGCAAGGTTCTGGACTGCGCCCGGCTCGTGGAAGGCTTGGGGTGTTCTGGATGCTGCGCTCGCCGGCGACACTCCGCATGAAGCCGCTTGGAACATGAGCCGCTTCCAGTACCTTCGTGAACACGCCGACGAGGCTCGGAGTTTTGATGCCTTCATGGCGAACTTCCCCGATCATCGGCACCAGGCGCTTGCCGCTAGCTATGATTTTTCCGGGGCGAACCTAATCGTCGACATTGGTGGTGGCAACGGAGAGGCGCTGCGCCGTGTACTCGCCCGGTTCCCGTCGCCGCGCGGAGTAATTTTTGACCGCGATGACGTCGTAGCCGCAATACCGCCGGAAGCGCGATTGAACGGAAGAATCGATGTCCAGGGCGGGAGCTTCTTTGATCTCGTTCCTGAAGGCGCGGACATCTACCTTCTGATCCGCGTTCTGCACGACTGGTCCGACGAAGATTGCATTCGAATTCTTCGCAACTGCCGTGCCGCAATGAACCGAAGCGCGCGCTTACTGATCGTGGAGCAGATCCTTGAGCCGGACCCGGCGATCGGACGGCCGAGCGGTTATCTGGTCGACACGCAGATGATGGCCATGTTCGGTACCGCGCGGGAGCGTACAGGAGCTGAATTCGACCAACTGCTCCAGGGTTCAGGTTTGGGACTTGAGCGCGTGATTGAAACCACATCGCCGGTGCGGGTCATGGAAGTTGTCCCGATATGAGCTGCGGTGCGCTCGCGGTGTGTGCTTCGGAGAAAACCGAAAGAACGTTGCGGGTCGATTGTCTGCCTAAGGCGCACCGATCAATGGCGGAGCATTCCGCTGATCCAACGTCGGATCGGGCTCGGCCATTCAAATGTCGGCTCAACCCCGTGCCCCACAACATCGTCTCGAACTCAACACTCATTGATTAGGACGTCGTACACGTTCAAAACGATATTCCAGAGCGCGTCACCGGTGCCGCGTTCTCGACAGCGACGACGCCTACGCTTTGGCGCGCTTTCGAGCTGTGCGTGTAACCGCTGGCTTCTGAAGGGGCGCGCATTGCTGAATCACGCTCTGGAGATGATCCGGACCCGCCGTGATGGCGCCAAGTAGCGTCATCACAACGAAGTCGATCAACTTGGGTATCGCCACTTTCGTGTCCGCGCGCGGCGCGCGGTTGGCGAGGAGCAGTGTGGCGAGACCATGCTCCGTACTCCACGCGGTATGGGTCACGAGTTTGAGATCGGAGTGGGCCCAACCACTCTCGATAGCCAGCGCCTCGATCGTCTCGGAAAACAACCCAAAAGACCTGTTACTTTCTTCGGCGAGTTCTGGATACGCTTGATGCGCCACGATGCGAGGCCCGATCATCAGACCGAACAGCCCATTGTGGCGCTGCGCGAACTCAACATACACCCGCATCATCCGGTACGCTTTGGCAAGCGCCGTATCCTCGCTATCACGGATCGCAACGCGCAGCGCAGCGAGGTCACGATAGCCGCTTGCCGCGATCGTGGCCAGCAGTTCGTCGATACCCGCAAAATGTCGCGAGGGCGCGGCTTCTGAGACGCCCACCATGCGCGCGAGGTAACGCAGGCTCAAGTCTTGTGCCGATACCTCCATGAGCGCGCTGCGCCCCGCTTCGATGAGCGCGTTGCGCAGATTGCCATGGTGGTAATCCGCATTCTTCGGGATAGATGACTTGGGGCTCACGTGACCTTCGTTCGAGGAGCAAAACAAGGAAATGATTATAAATTCTGCGCAAAGAGGCACGCAATATCGCGGATCACGCGTTAAACAAGCATGCGTCGCTACGGGCATTCTAGCGGCTCGGTTGCGGGGCTGGGCGTCGGAATACATCGCATGCCTGGCCGCTCAGAGGTGCGCAGTGCCCAGAACGGCTTTTCGGTGCAAAACGCGGGTACTTGCCGGGAGCGCCTGCCGCGCCCACGTCGGCATCGACTAATCACGTTGCACTTTTAACCGATATATCGCCAACCGGCGATCGCCTCCTGACAATGCGCTGCACGCCGAACAGAAGAACAACGACGCCAAGTGCCTGGACACAGGCCACCATGATGAATCCACTCGCATAAGTTCCCGTTGCGTCGCGAACATACCCGATCACAAAGGGCGTAACGAAGCCAGCGACATTGGCGACGGAACTGATTAACGGCACGCCAACGACCAGCGACTTACCGCTGAGCAGGCCGACAGACATCTGCCAGAAGAGCGTTATACCAGCTCCCGTTCCCGCGAAGCCAAGAACAAGCAGGAAGAAAGTTGCGGTGGTACTACTGTGCCAAACAAAAACGAGCGCCGAGAGGCTTACCGCAGTGAAGACCGACGCCAGCGCACAGAAGAGCCGGCGGCGATGCGGGGCGCCCCCGATGCTGCAGATGAGCACATTGCCCAATGCCCCCAGAATGCAGGCACCGGCAACGGCACGGCCAATCTCATTGTACCCGCCGAATCCCGCCTCACGCAGTATCGTCGGGGAGAAGAAAAACAGTGCCGCCGTGGCGGCAAGGAGGCATAAATAAGCGGCGCTCAGGATCCAGACAGCGGGGTTGAGTAACAGGGGACGCTCGTCTACGCCGATGTCGTCCATCGTTTCGGCATTCTTCCTGAGATCATCCTCGATGAGTTCACGCTGTCGCGCCGAAAGCCACTTCGCGCCGCCAGGCAGATCCGGAAGTATCGCGAACGCGACGCACGCCAACACGATCGTCGGGATAGCCTGAGTGAAGAACATCCATCGCCAGCCCTGAAAGCCGGCCAGTCCGTTTAAGTGCTCGAGCACGAATCCCCCCGTCAAGCCAATCATGACGGTCGAGAAGAGCGACCCGGAGTGGAAAATGCTGAAATTGCGGGTACGCCTTGTCCCCGGGAACCACGCATTGAAGTACAACACAACACCTGGGTAGAACCCGGCCTCGAATACACCGAGCAGGAACCTCAACGTGTAGAACGTCGGTGCGCTATTGACGAACGTCATCGCAACACTCGTCATGCCCCAGCCGCCGGCGACACCGGCAAGCACGGCGCGTGCACCGAACTTCTTTTGCAACATGGTCGTAGGCACGCCGAACAGCACATAGCCGACGAAGAAAAGCCCGGCGCCCAATCCGTATACCGTTTCGCTGAATCGCAGATCCACGACCATCTGCAACTTCGCGAAAGCAACGTTCGAACGACCGACCCACGCCAGCATCCATAAGCCAAACAGTATCGGCAGTATCCTCCATTGCGCCGAAGCGTACGCCTTCCGCAGGAGGGCGTTGTCATCTGATGATGACCCGTCTACACAGGCTTGCTTCACCACTTCCATTCGGTCCTCCGACGTGTTGTGTTGATACCGGTAATACGAGGCGCACTGCGGTTATCAAAGGTCACCGGTCACTTCTGCGACGCACTCTCCGAAGCCGATCGTCCTGAAACCTGCACGCCCGCATCGGCCGGAGAGGGAGACAGTGTCCCCGTCTTCGAGATACGTTCGCACTTCCCCCGTCGGCAGAGTGATCGTTTCCCGCCCGTCGCGGGTCCGCTCCAGCAAACATCCGCTGTCAGCGCGCTCGGGTCCCGACACGGTGCCGCTCGAAATCAGATCACCGCTGCGCAACGGACACCCGTTACTGGCGTGGTGGGTCAGCATCTGCGATACGGACCAGTACTGATCTTTGAAGTTGGGGTTCGCCATATCGACGCCGGCTATGCCCGCCTCCCTCATGCTTCGGCTTTGCAGCATGGTGCGCAGGGAGATGTCGATTGCTGCCGAGGCTGTGTGGGAAGCCGACGTAAGTTGTGCCGCAAGCGGCGGCGCGTCGTCGCCACGTATTGGCGCTGCAACCCTGAATGGCGCAATCGCCTCTGCCGTGACCACCCATGGCGACACACTGGTCATAAAGCTCTTCGCCAGAAAGGGACCCAGCGGTGCGCTTTCCCAGCGCTGGATGTCCCGCGCGGACCAGTCGTTGACAAGGCAGAGACCGAACAGGTGATCTTCAGCGGAGTCGACGGACAACCGCTTCATCGCATGCGTGTTCTCGCCCACGTAAAAGCCGACTTCGAGCTCGAAATCGAGCTTGGTCGTCGGCCGATATCCACTCGTCGCACTGGTTTGTCCGAGTGGCCGACGGCATGGCTCACCGCTGACCATCACCGACGACGCTCGTCCGTGATAGGCAATCGGCATGCTTCTGAAGTTGGGCTGGACTGGTGCGTCCGGCCTCACGAGTTTGCCGGCCTGTCTCGCGTGATGAATCGACGTATAAAAGTCGGTGAAATCTCCAATCTGCGATGGCAACATCATCGTGCATGCGCTCGCGGGCACCAGACAATTCGACACGGTCTCGCGAACCGCCCCTTCCGTGCACGAATGCAGCAGCGCAAACAGTTTGCGCCGCAATGCCGACGAAGACGCCCGTCCCAACGCCATCCATGCATTCAAGGTGTTCTGCCGCAGTGCGTCGTCTTCGGGCGAATGCACCTCAATTGCGTCCGCCTCGAGCAATCGATGCACGTCGAGAACAGCATCGCCGATACGCACACCGATTCGCGGCACAACATTTGCCTCTGTACGAAATATGCCGAGAGGAAGGTTCTGCAAGGGGAAATCGGTTTCCAGCGTATTGGCGCTTTCAACCCAACTGAGCGCCGCGGCGTCGTGGGTCTCATCTACCGTAACGATCATGTTTCACTCCAGCGCAATCGACCGCTCGCGACGGTGGCGTGTCAGTGCAAGACGCCGCCTGTCACGTGCAACAGTCGCGACAGCGCTTGCGCACGGGCTACAGCCCGTTAGCGCGCCGCGACACGTAGTTGCATTTAGTTGGCCCGTGCTTCCGCAATAACAGCGGCGTCGATCTCCTTCGCGGACGGTGGCGGGCCGCCGACCAGAATGCCCGCATCAATCGCCCGGCGAATCTCGCCCTCCGACAAGCCCGCACCGCGGAACACCTGCTCGTTGTGTTCGCCGCGAAATGCCGGTGCGCTGCGCATTCCAAGCTCGTCATCGGAAAAGCGCCATGGATAGCCGTGGATGAGATACGAGCCGCCGCGGCGATCCGGGACCTCGTGCACCGCACCCCACTGCTTCGCCCAATCGGTCTCTGCCAATTCCTTCAGCGTACGGATCTGGCCTATCGCGATCTTGGCCTCGTCGAGCTGCGCATCGAGCGTCCTGAGATCGCGGAATGAGAGCATCCATGTCTGGATCACTGCGTGCAGTGCCTTGTAGTTCCGCAGGCGGCGCTCAGCGGTGCTGAAGCGTGGATCCCGCGCAAGGTCCATACGGCGCATGGCGCGCAGGTAGTTTGGAAACGTGTTGCTGCCGATGATGCTTTGCGCTGCCACGAACTCTTCGCCGCCGGGGCCGACGAAATGCGGGCCGTCGGCAGCACCGAGAATGCCTGGCTCCGCACCGGTATCGACTCCCGCGAGATCGAGGTGAGCGCGTTCGTTGATCGACAGCATCACGGCAGCCATCGCGACGTCGATGTATTGGCCGCGCCCCGTTACTTCACGTTTGCGCATTGCTGCGAGCACGGCGATCGTCGCTTGCAGGCCAGCATAGACGTCCGCGTGCGACAGGGGATCGGTCCACCTGGGGCCGTCACCCGCGCTGTCGAAATGGCGCAATGTGTTGTGCGTGAATCCCGTTTCAGCCTGCACTGTCGGCGCGTAGGCCATGCGCGAGGCCCAGGGGCCGCGCTGGCCGTATCCGGTGATGGAGACGTAGACCAGCTTTGGATTGCGCCTCGCGAGCGTCTCGTAGTCGAGTCCAAACCCTTTGAGCGTGCCGGCCCGAAAATTCTCTACGATGATGTCCGCTTCGTCGCACAGGCTTAGTACAAGCTCTCGTGCGTGAGGCGCGTTCAGATCGATGCTGACGTTGCGTTTGCCGCTATTTTGCTGCGCGTAGTAGCCCGACATGCCGTCGCGATTCGGGAATGCGGCACGCGACACGTCGGGCCGCGGCGGCTCGATCTTGATAACGTCGGCGCCGAGATCCGCCAGCGTCCGGGCGCACAGCGGACCTGCCAGCACCCGCGAAAAATCGACGACTTTGATTCCTTCGAGTGGTCCGGCCATGTCAATTCCCTTCGAAAGTGGCGGTGCCGGGGCCAGCGGTATCGAAGGCATCCAGTCCACGCTTGAGATCTTGCGACGCCCAGATCGGCTTCTGCACTTCGAACATCGCTTCGTCGGCGGCAGCGACACCCTCGTTGACCGCGACCCGTACGAGCTGCTTGGTCGCGGCATGCGCGATGGTCGGGCCGGCCGCCAGTTCCTGCGCAACCGACAGCGCGACTTCATCGAGTTTGTCGTCGGGCACGACGAGATTGATCAGGCCCCAGCGTTCGAGCGTTGCCGCGTCGTAACGGCGGCCGAGCATCGCGAGCTCTTTTGCACGCGCTGGGCCGGCCCGCATCACCTGACGCTGGATGCCGCCGAGCAGCGGATGCAGGCCGAGCGCGACCTCGACTGACCCGATCTTGGCCGATTCGGCGACCACGCTGAAGTCGCAGGCGAGCGCCACTTCAAAGCCACCGCCAAGGCATGTACCGTTCACCGCGACGACGATCGGGATCGGTAGTGTCTCGAAGCCGCGAAGCACCTCGAGCGGATCCATCAGCGCCTTGCCCTGCCTGGCAATGCGATCCGGAAAAAGCGAGACTTCGGCACCGGCCGAGAAGTGCCGCAGACCGCTGCGCAGCAGGATCGCGCGCGAGCCGCGTTTCACCGCTTCGTTGAATTCTTCGAGTAGCGCGCGATACAGCGTCGGACCCATCAGGTTATGTGGGCGACGGTTCATCGTAAGAACCGTCACATGACCTTTGAGTTCTTTCAGAACAATTGCTTCGTCCATTCTTGCTCCATTTCGTCAGGTTCAAGTGTTTTTCGATTTATATGTTAACAAGCATAACATGAGAGTGTTGTTCTGTTACCAGCGTTTTCCCTGGCCGAAAAAGGAAGGACTGGAGAGGTTCGTTTCTTTGTCGCAGGAAAGACAATCAGACTACGGCGAGACCCGAGACGGGGTTCGACTATTCGAACGTCGTAATGCAGTCTGTGATGCGATATCGGTAGCATACCGAACGCGGCCCCAGAGTGAACAACGCCCGCGCTGTCTTACAGTGCGCTCGGCCTCGTTAGCCTCCAGCGAGCATCTCAGTCGTCGACGCCTGCGACGACGCGCGCGTCCCTTTCCGCTCCGTCCGCCAGTACGGCCAACGCTTTCTGATAAGCCTCGCTCTGAAACGTGGCAAGAGCCTGTTCGAAGCTCGGAAATTCGACCACGACGGTCCGTTCCTTGAGACCCGCCTGGAACGCAACGACCTCGCCGCCCCGCACCAGGAATTTCCCGCCGGCTGCTTTCACCACCTGTGTCGCGAGGACGCCGTACGCCGCGAGTTTGCTTGCGTCATGGACCGCCCGATACGCTGCCACCCAATATCCCTTTGCCATTTCGCTTCCTCAATTTAAAAAATACCTGACCATAGTAACACCGTTAACATCAAGTTCAATGAGGGTTATTCCTGGTCAAAAAATTTGTTCGGAAGGTGAGATAACGGCGTTAACATTAGTCAATGCGATGACTCAATGCCAACCTTTTCGCGGAGAACTCCATGCCGTACACGACTGTCAATCCTGCTACCGGCGAACTGCTCGCCACCTACGACGACATATCCGACCAATTGCTCGAAGCGAAGCTCGCTGCCGCGCATCGCGCTTTTGAAACCGACTGGCGCCGCCGTCCGGTCAGCGATCGGGCACGCATTGTGTCGCGCGCCGCGGCGCTGTTGCGGGAAAAGGCTGTCGAATACGCCGGCTATCTGACGCTGGAAATGGGCAAACGCAGCGGTGAAGCGCTTAGGGAAGTCGAATCGGCGGCCAGCATTCTCGACTACTACGCGAAGCACGCACAAACCTATCTGCAGCCCCGGCCGCTTGCAGAAGCGCCCGGCGCGGCCGTGCACATCGAGCCGGTCGGTGTGCTGCTCGGCATCGAGCCGTGGAATTTACCGTACTACCAGATTGCGCGAGTGGCCGGGCCCCAACTGATGGTGGGTAACGTCCTGCTGCTCAAGCATGCCGAAAACGTGCCGCAATCGGCATTGGCCTTCGCGCGACTGTTCGAGGAAGCGGGTGCGCCCGAAGGCGTATATACGAATCTGTTCATCTCGATCGAGCAGGCCGGGCGCGTCATCGACGATCCGCGCGTCCAGGGTGTGACGCTGACGGGCAGCGCGCGCGCCGGCGCCGCCGTCGCCGAGCGTGCCGGCCGCAATCTGAAGAAAGTCGTGCTCGAACTGGGCGGCAGCGATCCGTTCATCGTACTCGAGGATGCGCCGCTCGACTGGGCGATCCAGAGCGCGGTCGCGGGCCGCATGTTAAATTCAGGTCAACTATGCGTCAGTTCCAAGCGCATCATCGTGGTCGGCAAGGCACGCGGCGACGCATTCCTCGAAGGCTTCGCGAACCGGATGGCAGCGCTCGAGACCGGTGATCCGGCCGATCCGGCGACCGCCGTCGCCCCGGTAGCATCCGAGCGCGCGCTGAATCTGCTGCTTGCGCAGATCGATCGCGCGACATTGCACGGCGCGCGCATCGCATGTGGCGGCAAGCGCGTCGAGCGCCCGGGTTTCTACTTGCAACCGACTGTTCTAACCGACATCGCGCCGAAAAACCCGGTATTTGCCGAAGAACTGTTCGGCCCGGTCGCCGCTTTCCACGTCGTCGAGGACGAAGCCGCCGCGATCGCACTCGCCAATGGCACGCCATTCGGTCTTGGCGCGTCGGTGTTCACCGCGGATACCGAACGCGGCGAGCGGGTCGCCGCGCAGATCGACAGCGGCATGGTGTTCGTCAATCAGCCGTTCGGCACGGCGGCGGAACTGCCATTCGGTGGCGTCAAGCGTTCAGGTTTTGGTCGAGAGCTGTCTCAGTTGGGCTTCGACGAGTTCGTCAACAAGAAGCTGATCAGGGTTGCCCCCGTCGGGGCGGCACCGTTCGGCCCTGCACGGGCCCCTTGAACGGGGAGCCTGACGCTGCTCCCATGACGAAGGGCGCGATTGTGGCGCCTCGTTCCTCTTTCCCTTTCACCGAACACTATGACGAACAAGACGATTATCAGTTGCGCGCTAACTGGAAGCGACGATACCCCGCGGCTG
Source organism: Paraburkholderia sp. RL17-373-BIF-A (assembly GCF_046030175.1). Taxonomy (NCBI): domain Bacteria; kingdom Pseudomonadati; phylum Pseudomonadota; class Betaproteobacteria; order Burkholderiales; family Burkholderiaceae; genus Paraburkholderia; species Paraburkholderia sp. RL17-373-BIF-A. The sequence continues at coordinate 23,680 of NZ_JARESO010000065.1, read as the reverse complement.
AGCCCTGCAGTACCCGTGACGCCCGAGCAAATCGCCAATGAGGCGATTGCTGCATGTGAGGCCGGTGCGAGCATCGCTCACATCCATGTTCGCGACCCCAGGACAGGCGTTCCAAGCACTGAGCTGTCGCTCTACAAAGAAGTCGTTTCTCGTATCCGCGGTAGTGGGTGCCCGATATTGATCAATCTGACGACGGGCCCGGGTGCACGTTTCGTTCCCAGCGACGAAGACCCGAACCGGGGAAGTGAATTGAGTACGATGATGACGCCCGAGGCCCGCGTCCAACATGTGCTCGAGTTACGTCCGGAAATCTGCACTCTGGACGTAGCGACCATGAACTTCGGCAATCGCGCATTCGTCAACGTGCCCGACCATCTCGTCAAAATGGCAACCTTGATTGAGGAAGCAGGCGTGAAGCCGGAAATCGAGGTATTCGATCTCGGGCACGTGCGCCTCGCGCGCCACCTGATCGAAACGCAGGGGATTCTGCAGGCACCGCTGTTCCAGTTGTGTCTTGGTGTTCCATGGGGAGCGTCCGCCGACACCGAGAGCCTTCTTCAGATGAAGCGGTATCTGCCCGAGAACGCGCATTGGTCGGCGTTCGGCATCTCGCGCGCCCAATTTCCGATCGTGGCGCAAAGCGTGATTCTTGGCGGCCATGTGCGCGTCGGTCTCGAGGACAATCTTTATCTTGCCAAAGGCGAACTGGCGCCGGGCAACGCAGCACTGGTTAAACGTGCGGTCGCTATCGTCAAAAGTATCGGCGCAGACGTGGCAACGCCTGACGAAGCTCGCTGCATACTCAGCCTTCCCGGTCGCCAATAGAACGGGGTAAGAGCGTGCTACGGTGCCGATCATCGGTGCAGTGCAGGGTCGAAAGACTCCGATGTTGGAACGACGAAGTGACTGTGCGCTTCCGTCCGATGAGTCGCAATTGATGGATTGTGAATCCGGCCTGGTTCTAAAGCGAACTGATGGGTAGCGGGATCGCCTTCCCTAAGAACGCTGCGCTGCGAGGAGCAATGGTTTTAACCGGTAGCCTGTCCCTGGGCTACCGATACCGCCGCCTCACTGATGTCAAGTTCATCATTTCTCGCAAGAGACTTAGATGTTCTGACTTAAGAAACGCGGCATCTATTGATGCATGGAGACAAAAATGCCTTTGTGGAACATCTATCATCCGGTCGGCGCCTACACGGCAGATGACAAGCAGGAAATGGCCAAGCGAATCGCCGACATTTACATCATTCCTCGCTTCTACGTAGGTGTTCTGTTTCATGAACAGCCGAAAGACTCCTTCTTCATGGGGGGTGAGCCGCGAAGCGACTTTGTCAGAATCAGATTAGACCAATTCGCCAGACACATTTCCAAGGACGTCGAGTGGACGGCGTCCTGGCTGCGCAAGGCGAACGTTGCGATTGCACCATTCGTCCAGGATCGAGGCTATCACTACGAGTTGCATGTCGGCGAAACGCCGCGAGAATTGTGGTTGATCGACGGCATTCGACCACCTCGGCCTGATACGGAAGCTGAGAAGAAATGGAAGGTTGAAAACCGGGCGTCGCCATATGATCCGAACGAAGGTTGAATGGGTTGGTTTCGTCTGAAGCAGCGTCGGCGGCTGCACTGACCGCGACACCCGCGCCGTCGTCGGAGGTGCTGGACGTCGTCGGATCGAAGCACGGGTAGCGGCCCCGCATCGAGGCGGGCCGCTGCGCGGCGACAGTGTGGCCGCCAATGTCACACGCGCGGAATGCCCCTCGACATTGGTCGCCGCCCGCAGTGCTGCCCGGAAAGCCGTCGCTCATCTATCGAGCCGAAACGGCGCACAGCCGTAACAATCCGTCCCGTGTCGCAGCAAAGGTATGTGTTTGGCGGTGTCGTGAGCGTGGGACGGCCGAGGCGGATCGCTTCGGCTAATGAATTGTGAACAGACTTGGGTCGGTAAATGGCCGTTTCCATTTGTGCGACCCAAAGCACACGCGAGCACTTCATTGCTTCAGAACTCGCTCGCCGCCCGGCGTCACCCCCAATCTCCCTTGGAGTCGCTGCGTTCAACGCGGTAAACGATGACTTCAAATTCCTCGTTCGCGCCACCGTTCAAGCGTCGTGGGTGCCTGCGGAGATCAACTACAAACCGCGGACCGTAGGTAGTTGGCCGGGATTCTCTCTTCGGGCGCTAGGCGCCGCCGCACGCCGTCAACTCTCAGTGCGATTCGCGATCCCGCGCCCGCTGCGCCGTCCCTTGCGCTCGCGGGCCCTATTAAGGGTCGCTCTGTTCATCAAAGCAATGACGCTTTTTCCTTGGAGAAAAAGCTTGCATTTTTCTTAGAAAAAACTACCTTCAGTAAAACAAAACAATTCTTCGCTCGGCACCGGAGGAGACCCATGCCGGCTACTCGTACGATGATTGCGCGTCGGGCTGGCGTCAGCGTGGCCACGGTCGATCGTGTCCTGCGCGACGATCAGGCTGTGCGTCCGGAAACTGCCGAACGCGTGCATCTTGCACTCGCGAATCTGCGTGATGAGCGGGCGAGCCGCGGCCGGCCGGCAAAGGTCAGCTCGTTCCGAGTCGCGTTCGTGCTGCCGCAAGTGAACTCCCGCTTTCTCGATCACGTCGAGCGAGATATTGCGCTGTCGGCCAGCTTCTTTCGCGAGCATCGCATAACGCCTTCGTTTTACCGCTGCGATTTTTCCAGCCAACGCGAGACCGCGGCATTCGCCGCTGAAGTGATCGACTACGACGCGCTGGTTCTCGCACCTCTCGACTATCCGTGGGTTGAGCGTTTCATCGAAGAGATGAGCGACGCTCACGTGCCAGTCGTCACAGTGTTCTCCGATTTACCCGCAAGCCGGCGCGCCGCGTACGTGGGTGTCGACAACAGGATTGCCGGACGCACGGCAGGACTACTGATGGGGCGCTTCCTTTGCGCGAAGCTTGGCACTGTTGCCGTGCTATCGGGATCGTCGCGTCTGCATGACCAGGTGGAACGTCGCACCGGCTTTTCGCAAGTGTTGGAGGAGGACTTCCGCAACCTGCGCTGGATCGCCGAACCGGACTTCGCCGAAGACGACGATGGCGCCGGCCTTGCCGTACAGGGCTTAAGTGCGCGCCATTCGGACCTGGTCGGCGTGTATGTGACGGGCGGCGGCATTTCCGGCATTGCAGCGGCATTGCAGGAGTCCGGCGACAAGGTTCACCTCGTCCTGATTGGCCACGAATGCACTGCGGAGACCCGCACCCAACTGTCGGAACGTGCGATCGACGTGATCCTCGATCAGGACGTGCGCGGCATTGTCCATTGGGCTGGGCTCGCCGCGATTAATTTTCTTAACGACGTCCGGGGGGCGCTTGCCATCCCCACGCCGGAGACCCGGATTTATCTTCGTGAGAATGCGCATGCCTGACGCTCGCGACACGCGGATCGACTTCTGATCTGCCAGAGCCGAAATGCGGTGCCCGGCGCATGGGCGCTGAATGTCATCAGGTTGGAGACCCGAGAAAGACAAGGAGAAGAGACATGGTACGTCTAACGTCAGCGAGGGTAGTGGCGGCAACCCTCATATCGCTGGGGCTCGGCACTGCAACGGGCGCGCAGGCACAGGACAAGCAGTTGACACTCTGCTGGGCGGCATGGGATCCCGCCAATGCACTGGTCGAACTGTCGAAGGATTTCACGACCAAGACCGGCATCAAGATGAAGTTCGAGTTCGTACCGTGGACCAGTTATGCCGACCGATTCATCAATGAACTCAATTCGCACGGTAAGTTGTGTGATCTGATCATTGGCGACAGTCAGTGGATCGGCGGCGCGGCGGTCAATGGACATTACGTGAAGCTCAACGACTTCTTCACCAAGAACAAGATCTCTATGAACGACTTCGTGCCGGCAACGGTGGTGGGATATTCGGAGTGGCCAAAGAATACGCCGAACTATTGGGCCTTACCTGCGATGGCTGACGCGGTCGGATGGACTTACCGCAAGGACTGGTTTGCGCGCCCAGAACTGCGCGCGGAATTCAAGCAGAAATACAACCGTGAGCTCGCGCCGCCTACTACGCTCGATGAACTCAAGCAGACTGCGGAATTCTTCCAGGGTCGAAAGATTGACGGCAGGACGGTCTATGGCGTGTATATCTTCACGGAGCGTGGATCCGAGGGAATCACGATGGGCGTGACCAATGCCTTGTACAACTTCGGCTTTGAGTATCAGGATCCCAAGAAGCCCTATCACCTCGATGGCTTCGTGAACTCGCCGGGCGCGGTGAAGGGGCTCGAATACTACAAGGCACTCTATAAGTGTTGCACGGCGCCAGGCATGACCAACGCCTACATGCAGGAAGGGCTCGACGCGTTCAAGTCGGGTCAGGTGGCGATGCAGATGAACTGGTTTGCGTTCTTTCCAGGGCTTTATAAAGACCCGAATGTCGGTGGCGACAAGATCGGCTTCTTCGTCAATCCGCGTGAGTTGAAGCAATACACTCAGTTGGGCGGGCAGGGCATCTCGGTCGTCTCGTACTCGGACCATAAAGAAGACGCGCTCGAATATATCAAGTGGTTTGCGCAACCTGACGTGCAGAAGAAATGGTGGCAACTGGGCGGCTATTCGGCGGCCAAATCGGTGGTGGACGCACCGGACTTCCCGAAGAGCGCACCGTTCGCACCCGCGTTCCTGAAGTCGATGGCAATCGTCAAAGACTTCTGGGCAGAGCCGGCTTATGCCGAACTGTTGCTCGACATGCAGAAGCGTGTGCACGATTACGTCGTGGCCGATAAGGGCACGGCCAAAGATGCGTTGGATCTGCTGGTGAAAGACTGGACCAAGGTCTTTAAGCAAGAAGGGAAGTATTAGGTTTTAGCTGGACTTGACTGGACCGGCGACGGCTGAACGGCCTGTCTCTGGTCCGCTTAAAGGAGCCAGGCATGTTGGCAGATAAGCCATTTTCTCCCACGAGTCTCGAAGCGGGAGCGTCAACGCGCATAGCGAAGCGGCTAAGTGGACTGTCGGATCGGGCCATCGCGTGGCTCTTCATTCTTCCGACCATTCTGCTGCTTCTTGCGATCAACATCTTTCCGTTGATCTGGGCGCTTCGCCTGTCGTTCACCAACTTCAAGTCGAACATGCCGAGCGTGCCGGCGCGTTTCGTCGGTATCGACAATTATGTCGACATCCTGACCGACGAAGATATCTGGTACGCGATGCAGGTGACCGCGCGTTTCGTGTTCTGGTCGGTCGGGTTGGAGGTGCTGCTGGGATTCGGTCTTGCATTGCTGATCAACCGGCAGTTCCGCGGACATAGCTTCTGGACTACGCTAATCCTGCTGCCGATGATGCTATCGCCTGCGGTAGTGGGCAACTTCTGGACGTTCCTGCTGCAACCGCAGACGGGGCTTTTCAACGATATCGTCAGCTTCTTCACCGGCATCGCGCCGGGGTCATTCCAGATGATCGGCGACGTAGCGCTCGCGCCGTGGACCATTGTGATGGTCGATACGTGGATGTGGACACCGTACGTCATGCTCATCTGCCTGGCGGGTCTGCGTTCAATTCCCGACTATATTTACGAAGCAGCGGAAGTGGACCGCGCGACGCCGTGGCGTCAGTTCTGGTCGATCACGTTGCCCATGACCATGCCGTTCCTGATGCTGGCGGTTTTGTTTCGCGGCATCGAAAACTTCAAGATGTTCGATATGGTGAACCTGCTGACATCGGGCGGCCCGGGCTCGGTTACCGAAACGGTATCGATCACGCTCAAGCGTGCCGCGTTCGAAAAGTGGCAGACAGGTTATTCGTCCGCGCTCGCAATCATTCTGTTCGTGACGGTATTCGGTGCGGCGAACATTTACGTGAAGGCACTTAACCGGATCAAACAGCGATGAGACCGACTACGACACAACATTCGGTGGTGGCGTCATCTCCGCGCGCCAAGCGCTTCGCGGCTGCGGTCGTTATCACGTATGCGCTGATTGCTACGTTACCGATGGTCTGGATCTTCCTGACGAGCTTCAAGACGCAGGAAGATGCGATAGCGTATCCGCCCGTCGTGCTGTTCCAGCCTTCCATGGAAGGCTATGTAAACCTGCTCACGATCCGCTCGCGGCAGACCCCTGAGTTCATTGCGAGCCTGCCGCCTGCGCGGACCTGGTATGAGCGTGAGGTGCGCAAGCGCAACATGGTGATCGCCGGACCGTCGAAGGTTTTGCCGCGCTTCATGAATTCGCTTGTCATTGGATTTGGCTCGACGTTTCTTGCGGTATTTCTCGGCACGCTGGCGGCATACGCGTTTTCGCGCTTCAAGGTGCCGCTGTCCGACGATCTGCTGTTCTTCATTCTCTCCACACGGATGATGCCGCCCATTGCCGTCGCCATTCCGATCTACCTGATGTATCGCGCACTGGGTTTGAGCGACAGCTATGTCGGCATGATTGTGCTGTACACGGCGGTGAATGTCTCACTTGCGGTTTGGCTACTTAAAGGTTTCATGGATGAGATCCCGCGCGAGTATGAAGAGGCCGCGCTAGTGGATGGCTACACGCGTTTGCAGGCCTTCGTGAAGGTGGTGTTGCCGCAAGCGATGACGGGCATTGCCGCTACAGCGATCTTCTGCCTGATCTTTGCATGGAACGAATACGCATTTGCTTCGCTGCTGACAAGCGGCGATGCGCAGACCATGCCGCCATTCATTCCATTCATCATCGGAGAAGGCGGTCAGGACTGGCCGGCCGTTGCAGCTGCAACAACATTATTCGTGCTGCCGATTCTCTTTTTCACCGTCCTGCTGCGCAAGCATCTGTTGCGGGGCATCACCTTCGGAGCCGTGCGCAAATGAAACGCGAAGTCATTCCGCCGCACCGCTGGCTGTTACGTCGCAGCTACAGCGAGGGTGCATCGACGGTACTGATCGGCTTAGGTGTAGCGATGCTTGTGCAGCCGTTTTCGTTGGCGCTCTTCACCTGGTCGTTTCCGGTCCTTTTGGTGGGCGCGCTCGCGTTCGTCGTCACCAGCCATTTTCCCGGCTGAATCATGTCTACGATCGTTCTCGCTCATCTCCACAAGCGCTTCGACGATTTTGTCGCGGTGCGTGACACCAGCCTGACCATCGGTGCGGGACGCTTCGTCGTGCTGCTCGGACCGTCAGGCTGCGGCAAGACCACAACGCTGCGGATGATTGCGGGGCTGGAGCTGCCGACTTCCGGGCAGATCCTGATCGATGGTGAGGACGTCACTGCGTTGCGCGCGCGGCAACGCGATATTGCTTTCGTGTTCCAGATGTTTGCGCTGTATCCACATATGACGGTGCGCAATAACATTGCTTTTCCACTGAGGAACGAACACGTGTCGCGCAGCGAGATCGCCGCCCGGGTCGATGCAGCGGCGCATATGCTGCGCATCGAGAACATTCTCGATCGTAAGACTGGCGGCCTGTCCGGCGGCGACCGGCAACGCGTGGCGCTCGGCCGCGCGATCGTGCGGCAACCGAAAGCATTCTTGATGGACGAACCGCTCGGCACGCTCGACGCGGACTTTCGTGAACTGATGTGTCTGGAATTGCGCAAACTGCACAACGCGCTCGCCGCCACCACGGTGTACGTCACACACGATCAGAGTGAGGCGATGGCCATGGCGGACGATATCGTCGTGATGAATCAAGGTGAAGTGTTGCAGGCGGGCTCGCCCCATGAGATTTATCACTTCCCCGCGACAGTGTTCGTCGGCAACTTCATCGGCAGTCCGCCCATGAATTTCTTGCCCGTCGACGAGGCGGTTACGGCGGGACAGGAGCAGGTGAGTCTGCATGGCGCGTCGGTTTCCGTACCGCCTTGCGATGCCGCTGCCGCGCACGTATTGCTGGGAATCAGACCGGAGCACGTCATGCTCGACGAGCACGGTCCGCTGCGCGGTCAGGTGATCGCCGACGAATACCTCGGCTCGCACCAGGTATTGGCGGTTGAAACCGCGCTTGGCGTCGTGCGCGTGCGGGCAAGCAAAGACGCTGGTGTTGCCGCGGGCACGATCGTCGGTCTGTCGTTTCGGAAAGAACGCACGCTGCTTTATGACGCCGCTACTGAACGCCTGCTGCCGGGCGCTGCTTCCACGCTTTCTGTCAACGGAGACGTTCATGGCTGAAGTCCAGCTACGTAATGTATCGAAGCGCTTCGGCAACATCGTTGCGGTGGACGACCTGTCGATCGAGGTTAAAGACGGGGAATTCGTCGTGTTGCTCGGACCGAGCGGCGCGGGCAAAACCACTACGCTGCGCCTGGTCGCGGGACTGGAACGTCCCGATGCCGGCGACGTGCTGATCGACGGCGCGGTCGCCACCGGCGTCCATCCTTCCGATCGCGATGTCGCGTTTATCTTTCAGCAATACTCGTTGTATCCGCATCTGACTGTGTTCGGCAATCTTGCGTTTCCGCTGCGCTCGCCACGTCGTCGCAGCAGCGAGGAACAGGTCCGCGCGCGCGTGCATGCGGTCGCGCAGATGCTGCATATGGAAGCGAAGCTCGACAACATGGCAACGCATTTGTCCGGCGGCGAAATGCAGCGAGTCGCGATCGGGCGTGCGCTCGTGCGCGAGCCGAAAGTGTTTCTGATGGACGAACCGCTGTCATCGCTCGATGCAAAACTGCGTGAGGAATTACGTATCGAGCTGAAGCGGCTACATCGTACGATTGGCGCGACCATTCTCTATGTCACGCATGATCAGGTGGAAGCCACCACACTCGCCGACCGCATCGGCATTCTTGAACACGGCCGTCTGGTGCAACTCGGCACACCGCGCGAGGTCTACGGTAATCCGGTTTCATTGAGCGCGGCGCAGCGGCTCGGCTCGCCGCCGATCAACCTGTTGCCGCCAACGCTGTTCGATTCAGCAGCGGTGCCGACCGGCACCGCGACCGTGGCGATTCGTCCTGAAGACGTGGTCCTGCACGAGGGCGACGCGCGTGATTCACCCGGCACCCATCATGCACGCGACGCACTCGACCTGAAGGTGCTCGAATACTCACCGCTGCGTCATCTGTTGATTTTGGAGCACGCAGGAACTGCGGTTGTGGCGACCACGATGGCCGAGCGCAATTTCAGCCCGGGGCAGTCGGTGGGCGTTTCGCTGCCCGCTGGCAGCCTCTTATATTTCCGTGCAGACGGCAGGAGGATCTCGACATGAACGGCAAAACGGTCATGGAGTGTATCGACGCCGCATACGCAGCGCTCAAGGAACACACGGACGAAATAGCCGTACTCGACCAGCAGATCGGCGATGGCGATCACATCTTCAATCTGCTGCGCGGCATGGAGGCCTTGCTTGCAATGCGTGCGGACATCGAAGCGGAAACCTTAGGGGCCGCGTTGGAACTCGCGGCGAACAAGGTGCTGTCGACGGTCGGCGGATCATCCGGGCCGCTGTTCTTTTCGTTGCTGAACGGGATGGCGAAAGCATCGGCGAACAATCCGCTGGATGTTGCGGGCACCGCCCTCATGTTTGCGGCGGGCGTCGAAGCGGTCGGACAGCGGGGTAAGACGGGCGTAGGCAGCAAGACGATGATGGACGTGCTGATTCCCGTTGCGGCGCGCTTCAAGGAGCTTGCGACCATCGAATCACTTACGTCGCGAAAAACAGTGCTGGATGAATTGCCGCAGGTGGCCGAGCAGAACATGCTCGCCACCCGCGATATGCTCGCGACCAAAGGGCGGGCATCGTTTCTGGGCGAACGCTCGCGCGGCCATATCGACCCCGGTGCGCGTTCCAGTCAGATCATGATCACCGCCGTATGCGCGCATCTGGCGCGCAACCAGGTGTGAAAGGAGGCCAGACCATGAAAAAATTCATCAACCACGTCGACGATTTCCTCGCCGAAAGTCTGGCGGGATTTGCATCCGCGCATAGCGACCTGGTCGTACTCAACAACGAACCGGTGTACGTGCGTCGTAAGACGCTTAAACCGGGCAAAGTGGCATTGATATCGGGCGGCGGTTCGGGGCATGAGCCGTTGCACTCCGGTTTTGTGGGCTATGGAATGCTCGACGCAGCCTGTCCCGGTCAAGTCTTCACATCACCTACGCCGGATCAGATGATGGCTGCTGCCGACGCTGTCGATACCGGTGCGGGGGTGCTATTCATCGTGAAGAATTATTCGGGTGACTTGATGAACTTCGAAATGGCGTCGGAGATGTCCGAGATCCCAAACGCGATGGTACTGATCAACGATGACGTAGCAGTGGAAAACTCCAGCTACACGACCGGGCGGCGTGGTGTAGCTGGCGCGGTGATCGTTGAGAAGCTGGTAGGCAGCATGGCCGAAAGCGGCGCCGACCTTGAACAGTGCAAGGCGTTCGGCGACCGGATCAACAAGCGCACCGCTTCGATGGGTGTGGCGTTCAGCAGTTGCACCGTGCCGGCCGCGGGAACGCTGACGTTCAAGATTGGCGATGATGAGATCGAAGTGGGTGTGGGCATTCACGGTGAGCCGGGCCGGCGCCGCGCAAAGTTCTCAGGCGCCGATGCGATTGCGGGGGAACTGCTCAAAGCGATCGTCGATGACCTCAAGCCCCAAGCCGGGGCTGAATTGCTGGTGCTCATCAACGGCCTTGGTGGAACACCGCTTGGCGAGCTTTACCTGCTCTTCAACTCGACGCGCGCGTGGCTTCAGCAACGCGACCTGAAGGTGGGCCGGGCACAGGTGGGTGCGCTGACGACTTCGCTCGAGATGGCGGGCGCCTCGATTACGTTATGTGTGCTGGACGACGAAATGGCCCGCCACTGGGACAGCCCGGTCCATACGCCGTCGTTGCGTTGGGGGATGTAGGGCGCGCTGGCTGCGAGAAACGCGCTGGTGCGGTGATTGACTGTCGCACCTGTGGTGGTTCGGTCTCACTACCGGCGTGGTCGGTGTTTCGTGCCCGGATCAGCAGTATGCAGCTCGCGTTGATCTCGCGTGCGCATCCGGCGGAGTTGGGGTCGTGAGGCGGCGCGAAATCCTGACTCGTAACGCGGCGGCCCACGCCGTTGCGCGCGGCTTTGGAAGATTGATCTGCAGCGATCCGGTCAGCATTGGCGCCATGACCAGAAGAATCACGACCAGTACAAATCACATCGACCAGCGGCGTGATGTTGACTTCAGCGAGAGGTTCGTCCGCGTCTTGTGCATTCGAATGCGAAACCATGCGAGTACCTCCTCCCGGTGAGTGCTCGGCGCTACGCGAAAACCGTTCCGTTGCGCAACGCTCACCAGTAGGGGCGGCGAGTCGTGTGCCATTGACCTCGATCAACCTGGATGCACGGCCCGAATTTGACGTGCCGCGCATAGCTCCTATGCTGGTGACAGGCGGGCGTCGCGCAGGCCGACCGCCTCGAAGGGTGGCGCGCCCCGTTACAGCTTCCTTTCCTGCGCAGCGAACCAGGTGATGGTCATGAAGATCCATTTCCGCGAAGAATGTCCTGAGTATTGCGCGCGCGACCTCGTCGTCGCGTTCCCTGCCGAAGTGAATGGTGTTCGCGTCCAGTGCGCGATCACCGCCGAAGCGCTCGAAGATCATTTCGGTGCCGCTTCCCTGCGCGAAGATGATCTGATTGGCGTGTTCAACTCGAACCGGCATCCTATCGAACACGCAGCGAGACAGTTGCTCAACGAGATCGGCGGCAAACCTATGCTCCTACACAGCGGTTATTTCCGTTTTTGCGAGTGAATTCCGGGCGAGGCGGCCGAGTGCGGTCGTGTCCTCCCGGTGCGAACCGGCTTGGAGTTTCAAGGAGAACGGTATGCGTGCAATGGTGTTCGACGGTAGCGCAGCATCGCTGCGAGAGCAGGAAGTGCCCGACCCCGCGGCCGGTCCCGGCCAGATCCTGATCGATATTCACGCGTGCGGCGTGTGTCGCACCGATCTTCATCTGGTGGACCATGAACTCGAGCATCCCAAACGGCCCGTCATTCCGGGCCACGAAATCGTCGGCACGGTAGCCAGGCTCGGCGCGGGCGTGACGGGGTTCGCCGTTGGCGACCGGGTGGGGGTGCCGTGGGTCGGCCACACCTGCGGGCATTGCCGCTACTGCCTGTCGGCGCGGGAAAATCTGTGCGACGAACCCGGCTTCACGGGCTATACGATCGACGGCGGTTACGCTGAGCGCACCGTCGCCGACAGCCGCTACTGCTTTCATCTGCCGGAGCAGTACACGGACTTCGAGGCAGCGCCGCTGCTATGCGCCGGTCTCATCGGCTATCGCACCTTGAGCATGGTGGGCAACGCGCAGCGGATCGGCATCTACGGTTTTGGCGCCGCGGCGCATATCGTCGCGCAGGTTGCGTATCATCAGCAACGCACGGTGTATGCGTTCACGCGCTCCGGCGATCACGCAGCCCAGCAACTCGCGCTGCGTCTCGGCGCGGCGTGGGCGGGCAGCAGCGACGAGGCGCCGCCCGACGAGCTCGATGCGGCATTGCTTTTCGCACCGATCGGTGCGCTCGTTCCGCAAGCATTGCAAGCGGTTGCGAAGGGTGGTGTGGTGGTCTGCGGCGGGATTCACATGAGCGATATTCCGTCGTTCCCTTACGCGTTTCTGTGGGGCGAGCGACGCGTGGTGTCGGTCGCGAATCTGACCCGCGATGACGGGCTCGCCTTCATGCGAATTGCAGCCGAGACGCGTCTCACGATTGAAACGACGAGTTATCCGCTGACGGAGGCCAATCGGGCGCTGAGCGATCTGCGCGATGGCAGGTTGACAGGTGCGGCCGTGCTCGTTATCCGATAGCGTGGTCGGTGTTGACGGCTGACGCCGTTCCACAATGGCGGCGTCGACCGCCGCGAGCCGGAATGCGAGCCGATTCCGGCTTCAAACCCGCACAAGGCCCTCGTGATCGAGAATCCGGATGTCCTTGCCGTGTGTATCGAGCAATCCGTCGCGCTGAAATTTGGAGAGCATCCGGCTCACTGTTTCGAGCTTGATCCCCAGATAGCTGCCGATTTCCTCGCGTGTCATGCGCAGGTGAAATTCGGCCGGCGAATACCCGCGCATTCTCAGGCGGTCAGACAGATTCAGCAGGAACGTCGCCACCCGCTGTTCGGCGGACATCGTGCCGAGCAGCATCATCTGCGACGACTCGCGCACGATCTCGCCGCCCATCATCCGGTGCACGTGCTGCTGGACGACTTTGACTTCGCGGCACATGGTTTCAAGCAGATGGAACGGGATGATGCAAACTTTGCTGTCCTCCAGCGCCACGGCATCGCAACTATGGTGGCCGGAGCAGACGCCCTCCAGGCCTAGCGAGTCGCCGGCGAGATGAAAGCCGGTGACCTGTTCGCGGCCGTCGCGATGCATGACGACGGTCTTGAACGAGCCCACGCGCACGGCATAGATATTCTGGAACGAGTCGTTCGCGCGGTAGATCGCTTCGCCCTGTTTGATGGTCCGCGACGGACAGATGAGCGATTCGATTCTTTGCAGTTCCTCGGGTGTCAGGCCTTGCGGCATGCAGATGGAACGCATCGAGCAGGCCGTGCAGCGCAGTGCATCCTTGCGCGGCGCGCGCACGCTGGCCGGCACTTGCCCAGGAGTCGGCGATGCTTGCTGACGGGCAAGCGCGGGCGAAATGACGGAATAGGCGGCGACGTCAGACATGATGTGCTCCTGGTTGAAAAAGGGCGCGCGTGCGATGCTCGCTGGCGATCCGCTGGATCGTGTTTCGCGCGAGATCGAATTCGCCGGTCTTGTCGAAAAAGTAATGGGCGCCACCTTTTAGGCACGCGTGCCGGAACCAGGCGCCGGAATGATTCGTTAGCACCATGACAATCACATGCGGTATTCTTTGCGCAAGCAACGCTAGCAATTCCATGCCGGTGCCGCCGTTCAGATGCAGTTCCATCACGACCAGATCGACCGCGCGCGTGTCGATGCCCGCGAATGCCGCACCGGGCTCTTCGGCTTCGCCGACGATCTCTACGCCGTCAAGTGCCCCGAACAGCGCGGCCATACGGCGCAGCACCAGTAGTGCATCGTCGACTAGAAAAATACGCAGGGCGGAGCGGTCAGGGCTTGAGTTCACGGCTCGAAGTATCTGTCGCGCTGTCTCAAAATAAAATCGGCGGGGAGCGAACTTCGAGTAGGCGTATGGGAAGGTCTGTAGGGGATTTCCTACATAAATCAGGCGAACCACGAGAATCGCTGAGAGCGCTGCAAATCCGTCTAGATGTCGTCTTCGTCGTCGCTGACCAGTTTGTGGCGCATTGCATAGCGCACCAGCGCCGCTTCGTGCGGCATCTGCATTTTTTCGAGGATGCGCGTCTTGTACGTGCTGACGGTCTTGCTGCTCACACACAGTTCGGCCGCGATCTCGGTGATGGTCTGACCGGCTGCAATCCGCTTCAAGACGTCGAACTCCCGATCGGACAGACGTTGATGCGGCAGCAGATCGGTTGGTTCATTGAGGCTTTGCGCGAACCGCTCGGCCATCGCCAGGCTCACGTACACACCGCCGACGGCAACCTTGGTTACCGCCACCACCAGTTCGGCGCTTGCGCTTTCTTTCGTCAGGTAACCGGACGCACCGGCCTTGAACGCGCGCACCGCGTATTGCTGCTCGGCGTGCATGGTCAGCACGAGGATGCGCAGCGTCGGCTTTTCTTCCTTGATCTGTTTGATCAATTCGACGCCATTGCGGCCGGGCATGGACAGGTCGAGCACCAGCACGTCGGCGGCCCGCTCGCGGATCAGCGCGATCGTGCTGGCGCTATCGTTCGCTTCGCCGACCACTTCGAAGCCGCTCGCGCCCTGCAGGATATGACGCAGACCGTCGCGCACCAGCGCATGGTCGTCGGCGATCAGGACGCGGGTCATGCTTGCACCTCCTGTATTTGCACGCTCTCCGTCGGAATGGTGACAGTCAGCACAAAGCCTTTGCCGTGCGCAGTATGAATCTCGACCGCTCCGCCGAGCATGTGCGCACGTTCACGAACGCCGAGCAAGCCGAAGGACTTGGCGGCCGGCTCGTCCGTTCGATGCGCGCCCTGGCCATTGTCGGCGATGCTCAGCTCGAAGGTCCCATCCTTCGCGCGCAGGCCGAGCGTGACCAGCGTGGCATCGGCATGGCGCGCAACGTTCGTTAGCGCTTCCTGCACGATCCGGAACAGCGCCGTGGCGCCTGCCGGGCTGAAGCGCGCGTCGCCAGTCTCGATGTCACGCTCCACGTCGATGCCGTACCGGTTGGTGAAGTCGTTGGCGAGCCATTCGATCGCGGGAATCAGTCCGAGGTCGTCAAGCATGACCGGCCGCAGATCGGCGGCAATGCGGCGTACCGAAGCCACGGTCGCATCGATCAACCGGCGCATGCCTTGCAACTGCTCGCGCACCGGTGTGCTTGCCGAAGGGTCCAGCGCCTGTTCGACCGACGAGATGTCCATTTTCAGCGCAGTGAGTTGCTGGCCGAGATCGTCGTGCAGTTCGCGTGCGATACGCGTTTTCTCGTCTTCACGTATCTTCTGCAGATTGGCCGACAGTTCGCGCAGTTCTTCGCGCGCCTGCCGTTGCGCGCGCTCCGCTTTGACGCGTTCCGTGATGTCGCGCAGCATGACGGTGTAAAGCCGGGTGTCGCCATCGCGAATCTGCGAGATCGATGCCTCGAGCGGGAATTCCTCGCCGTTGGCGCGCAACCCCGATAGCACACGTTGCTTGCCCATCTGCCGGTCCGACACGCCGGTCACGCCGAACTGCTCGACGTGTTGCGCGTGCGCTGCCCGAAATCGCTCCGGAATGAAGCGGGCTAGCGGCGCGCCGATCGCATCCATGGCGGAGCAGGCGAAAACCTGTTCCGCCATCGGATTGAAGATGACCACCCGCTGCTGTTCGTCGATAGTGATGATCGCTTCCATCGACGAACGGATGATCGCCATCATGCGAGCTTCATTCAAAGCGGACTGGCTGGTTCCGGTGCTTGCTCCTCTGCCTGCGGAAGAGCCATTGCGACGCGCGCGAACAAGCATGAACACGCTTGTGGCCAAAAGAAAGGCGGCGGCGACGCAGATGAACAGCGCGGGGTCGAGCCAGCGTCGTGCAGCCAGCAGGGTAGCAAGCGTCACGACGAACGCTGCCACCGCCACGAAGACGGGCCGCGACCCAAGCGAGCCGAACAGCCCGCGCAAACCGGCACTGCGCGAGGTGGGCGTCTTACCGCTGACGGGCATGTGCGCCTCTTTGGAATGACTGCGGACAAGGATCGGTCGCGCTACCCGCCGGCGTCGGTCCGGCGGCGCGCAGAGCAGGCACGTCTGTCCGGCAGTGTTTGGGCGGTGCGAATAGCTAGGTTTGCGCACATTGTGCGTGAAACGCCAGTTACATGCCAGTGCCGCCGGGCGGCGCGCTCGTCCCTTGGTGTGGATGCCCGCGCGCCGGCTCGGTATCGTGCGTCACTCAATGCGACATCAGCACGGGCACGGTCATCGCCTCCAGCATGGTGCGCGTGACGCCGCCGAGCAGCCGTTCCTGGGCCCGCGCATGGCCATACGCACCCATGACCAGCAGGTCGATGTGGCGGTCGGCCAGCGCATTAAGCAGGGTGGCGCCGGTGTCGACGCCGGACACCTTAGGTATCGTCGTGAAGCTCGTCTCGATGCCGTGCCGCTCGAGCCAGGCGGCCACGTCGATGCCGGTCGGCTCGCCATAGCGCGGCTGACTCTGCACTTTCATGACCGTGACGAAACTGGCGCGGCGCAGGAGCGGCAGCGCGTCGGTTGCGGCACGCGCGCTTTCGCGGCCGCCGTCCCAGGCGATCATCACGTTGTCCATTTGCGATCGGACCGGTCCTGCATAGGGCAGCACGATTGCCGGTCGCCCCGAACCCATGATCACGTCCTCGACGAACTGGCGCGCCACATATGCGCTCGTGTCGTGCGGATCATGCTGGCCGAGGATGAGCAGATCGGCATGGCGTGCGTGCAGGATCGCCGCCGCGGTCGGCGGGCCGCCCGGCGCGCGCCATTCGACGCTGTGCCCGGCACGCTCGGCCGCCGCGAGGAATTCCGCTTGCGCACGCTTGAGGTTGTGGTCCCGTTGCGCCTCGCAGGCGGCGCTCCAGCGCCCCTCTCCATGCAGAAAGACCGGTCTTGTCAGCTCTTCGCAAACGGCATAGAGACCGATCAGATGGGCGTTGTGGAGCGCAGTCACCTCGAGCGCATAGGCGAGCCGGGCCGCGCTATGGGTGCTGTCGTCGAGGTGCACCAGCAGGGTTTTGCAATTCATGACGGATCCTTGACGGGTTCTTCCGCGGCCTGGGCGACTTTCGCTGCGGGCGACGCGCAATGCATGGAGATCAGCAGCACCGAACAGGTGGCGATGCGCAGAAAATGTTCGGCGACGCTGCCGAGCACCAGCCGCCGCACGCCGCGGCGGCCGTGAGTGCCGAGCACCACGACGTCGGCGTTGAAGTCCTGCGCCGCGCTCTGAATGCGATGCGCGATGTCTTCGCCCGTGAGGTCGGTTTCGACTATGCGCGGCGCGCCTTTCACGTCCGCGCCGGCCATCAGCGCGGTGGCGTCGGCGAGCACGTGCCGGCCTTCCTCGACGAGCGCGTCGCGCACATAGGATGGGTCGTAGCCGGGCACGTCGTAGGACATCAACGGCACGTCCACCACGTAGAGCGGCTGCAGCCGCGCCCCCGACTCGCGAGCCAGTTCGACCGCGGCGGCCAGCGCGCGCGTCGAAGTTTCGCTGCCGTCGACGGCAACCAGAATCTGTTGGTACATGGCGAACACTCCTGAACGGGAAGAGAACGTGCGGAAGTCAGTGCGACATCAGCACGGGCACGGTCATTGAGCGGAGAATCGTGCGCGTGGCGCCGCCCATCACCAACTCGCGCCAGCGGGCGTGGCCGTAGGCGCCCATCACGAGCAGATCGGCGCCGCCGTCGGCCACCTGCGAGAGCAGCACGTCGCCGACCGAGCCGCCCGGGCCGGTTTCGATGTCGGCGATTTCCACCTGCACGCCGTGCCGTGCAATCACGGTGGCGATATCCGCGCCGGGAATGCGGGCGCGCTCGCCCTCGTGGATACCGTTGACAGTAAGGATCGTCGTGCTGCGCGCCGTGCGCATGAACGGCAGCGCATCGTGCACGGCGCGGGTGGCTTCGCGGCTGCCGTCCCACGCGACCAGGACCCGGTCGCCTGTCGACCTTTCATTACTCGCATACGGCACCAGCAACACCGGGCGGCCGCACGACAGAATGAGGTTTTCCGGAAAGAAGTCGCCGACATACGATTCTGGATCCGCGGGATTGTCCTGCCCTGCCACGATGAGGTCGGCGCAGCGGCCCGCACGCGGTACGGCGAGACTGGCGGGTTCATCGATGGCGACCCATTCGCCCGGCACCTCGGCGCGCCGCAGTTCGGCGTGAAACAGTCTTTCGAGCGCCGCGCGCCTCTCCGCGCGCAACTCCTCATGCGTCCGGTAATACTCCGCGGTCCCGGCCATCACGTAGAGCGAGCGCGGATCCGGGCTGAAGACGGCGAACGCGCCGATCAGATGCGCGCCGAACTGTTTGGCCAGACGCAGCGCGATTTCGAGCCTCGGGTGCGCGTTCGGGCTGGTGTCGAGATGGACAACGATGGTTTTGTAGCTCATGGCAGTCGCTCCTGGGAAGGGACGGTGACGCGCGGATAAGTGAGCTTGATTCTAGGAACGATGGCGGCGGCCCCGTTGATGCAGATCAACGGCGACGCAGGCGCGTTGCGTGAAAGCGTTGTTTGAACTGTGTCATGAACCGGCGCCCACTGCAGCCTATGCTGCGGACATGCGTGGCGCCCGTGCGCGCGCCCGAGCGTTTCCACAGAAGGAGCGAGTCATGTCTGAAGCCCGCGTTCTAGTCGTTTTCTTTTCGCGTACCGGTACCACGCGCGTGCTCGCATCCACGCTCGCCAGGATGCTGTCAGCCGACCTCGAAGAAATCTGCGACTGCACCGAGCGGCGCGGCGTGATGGGTTATATGCGCTGTCTTGCCGACTCGTGGCGCAAGCGGCCGGCCGAGATCGTCCCGGCAGGACTCGATACCTCGCAGTACGACCTCGTGGTGGTGGGCACGCCCGTCTCGGCCGGCTCGGTGTCGGCGCCAGTGCGTGAGTATCTGCTCGAGAACCGGTTGAAGTTCCGGCATGTGGCGTTTTTCTGCAGCTTCGGCGGCCTGGGTAGTCAAGCCGCGTTCGACGAAATGCGCGCCCTGGCCGGCAAGGCGCCCGTTGCGCAATGCAAGGTGCGCGCCACCGAGGTGCAGCGGGGCGTGGTGGCCGCGTCGCTGGCGCTTTTCGTCAGCGTGCTCAAACATCATCTCGCGCATTACGAGGCGCTGGAGTGGGCCTGCTGATCCGCATGCTATGTCTAGGCCGGCAGCAGCATCATCACGGCGGTCGCGCCCATTACCGCCGTCGGCGACCACCATAGCCGCCGCATTTGCATTCACGGCGAAGTGCGGGCAGAGCGTGCGCAGCGCCACGTCGGTGTCCCGTCGAGATCCACGGCGTTCCTCTCAGCGTATGCATGCCGCGGGGCCTGTCAGCGCGTGTCGGCACGGGGCGCGAAAACTGCATCGTGGTTAGCGGCTGTGCAACGCCGAAGCAGCGCCATATACCACGCGAGGGTCGTACGGGCCCTTGTACACCGCCGGAGCCGAGCGGTCCAACCCAAGCAGCGTGTAGACGGCGGTCTGCGCGGAGCGCACCGAATATTCCACGGTGAACACGACGTCGTTCGGCAACTCGCAAAACTGTCCGACGAACGCGAGGTTCGCCCAGCCCTCGGGCACCACGTTCGGCCTGTCGCCGCGCTTGCGTCGCAGGAACTGGCTGGTGATGAACGGCATGAGACACGGGATGCAGATCGCGTCGTCGAGAATACGCGGCGCTTGCGCCTGAATGTGCAGATGGCCGAGAAGCTCCGTCATGATTTCGCGCCCCGTGCACTCGATCATCGGCTTGCCGACGAAATTGCCCGGCCGGTCGACGAAGAGTCCATAACCCCAGAACACGTCGACGTCCTTCGGCTGTCCCATGAAATGCGGCTGGTGCGGCAGGACGATCGAGGCGAGCCAGTTCGATTGCGGGAACGTGATCAGACCGCCTTCGCCGGGCACGTTGCCGGTCAGATCGCGGACCAGGCGGAACAGTGTCGGATCGTGCAGCGTCGCGGCAAAGGAGAGCCATCTGGATTCGTCGACGTGATCGGCGAAGACCGTCGGATGGCCGAACTCGGTGCGCCCGGCGGCGATGGTTTTCCACAGCGCCCATGCGCCGGTGCTGTCGTCATGATTGAACGCCGCCGCGCGATTCGTGCCGCCGAGGCTCGATCCTGCCGTCATCGAACCGAGCGTCACGATGACCTTGTCCTCTTCACCGACCGGAATCTCGACACGGCGATCGTCCTGCTCGCAGACAATGCCCGCGACCCGATTCAGTTCTCCGCTTTCGTCATATCGCAGATCAATTACCCGTGTGTTGGCGCGAAATCGCACGCCGCGTTCGTCGAGCCATTTGCGCAGCGGCCGCACCATCGAGTCGTACTGGTTGTAGACCGTGCGCATGATGCCGTGCATCTGGTTGAAGCCCGGCGTCATATGCGCGAAACGCAGCAGGTAGCGCCGGAATTCGGCGGCGCTATGCCAGGGCTGAAAGGCGAACGTCGTGGACCACATGGTCCAGAAGTTGGTTTCGAAAAAAGCGGGCTCGAAGTGATCGGAGATTCGGCTGTCGCCAAGCAGCGCTTCCGGTTCGAGCGAAAGACGGCCAAGCGTGAGCAGTTGTGTTTCGGCGAGCCCGTAAGGGGGCGCGTTTTCGCGGCGGCCGTCGCGCACGAACCGCGCTTTCGAGGAAGTGCGGATCGTCTCGTTCCAGTCGAAGATTTCCTTCGTGACGCTGCCGCGGCCATCGAGCGTGGGAATCGAGTCGAACAGATCGTAGGTGCAGAGATACTTGCTTTCGAGCATGCGGCCACCGCGCACGACGTAGCCTTCCTGGGGCGAGCCGCCGCCGTCGAGGCTGCCGCCCGGTTTATCGAGCGCTTCGAGGACCGTGATCAGACAGCCGGGTACATCGGCGTCGCGGATCAGAAAGGCGGCGGCCGCCAACGACGCAATACCGCCTCCGACGAGATAGAAATGTCCGTCCGCGATCGCTTGTTCCCGAGTCTGATGCGCGACCGGTTGCATGGCGGGATATGCGGAATTATTCATGTGGGGGTCCCTTGATGACGTGGAGATGGTGTCTAGACCATACCTGCGCTGCAGGGACGCCCGTTGAGTTGGATCAACGGATCGAGATGGGGACTGCCAGCGCAGGCGACTAGCGCCAAATCGCGTCCCGCATACACTGCCACGCCGTTGATGCAGGTCAATCGGCAGGCGTGAATAGCGCCGATGATCAGTTCATCGGCTCGCTGCCGTGCGCGGCGTCGGCTGCCGCGACGGCCGACGGGCGGAACAGCGCGCGCGGAGGCAGCATGGGAATCGATATGCAGGTCATCTACCTCGGATTTGCCGGTTCCGCACAAATCGAGTCGGAGGCAGCAGCGCAACTGGTGCGCCTCCAACGGTTCGGCAAAGCCATTTCCGGTTGCCATCTGACGATCGAGGCCATTCACGAGCGAGCGCTGAACGACATGTCCGGCGCGCGACGCGGCGTGCCGGGCGCGACGCTGAACCACCTCATGTTCGACGCGCGTCTCGATCTGGTCCTGCGCACGGGTGAGCTGGTGCCGCTCGAGCAGCGGCAGGGTGCCGATCCCGACGGCGCGATACTGGCGGCTTTCGATGCCGCCGAACGGCTTCTCGAGCGAGGCGTCGCGCGCGTTTGATCTTCAGCTGGTCTTTCAACGTTTTCTTCAGGAGGCAGTCATGTACGCAAACATCGTGGTGGCCGTGGACGGCAGCGAAGCCGCAAAACGCGCGCTCTCCGAAGCGGTCCAGCTCGCGAAGCTCTCGCGCGGCAAGTTGACGGCGGTGTACGTGCTGGATCAGTCGGCGGCTTTCACCTACGCGGGCGCATGTGATCCGCATCTGCTGACGGACGCTGCTCGGCAAGTCGGGGTCAGCCTGCTCGATGGCGCGCTCGCCCAGATGCGCGAGCTCAACGTCGCGGGCGACACCGAGATCGTGGAGACGCAAGGCATCGCCGAGGACATCGCCAGCGCATTGATGCGCTGCGTGCAACGCCGTGGCGCGGACCTGGTCGTGATGGGCACACACGGGCGCCGCGGTTTGCGGCGCATGGTGATCGGCAGCGTGGCGGAGCGGTTCGTCCGCTATGCGACGTGCCCCGTGCTGTTGATCCGCGAGGCGGCGGACACGGAGCGCCGCACATAGGACTGGTGTACGTCACTCGGCGGTTTCACCGATCAACGGAGGTCATCCATGAAAGCGCTGGTGTATCACGGTCCCGGCAAGAAGTCGCTCGATGAGCGGCCCATGCCGCAACTCGTCTCAGCCACCGATGCCATCGTCAAGGTGACGCGCACGACGATCTGCGGTACCGATCTGCACATTCTGAAGGGCGATGTTCCGACCTGCCAACCCGGCCGCATTCTCGGCCACGAAGGGGTGGGCGTCGTGCATCAGGTCGGCGCCGCTGTGAGTTCGTTGAAAGAGGGCGATCACGTGCTGATTTCGTGCATCTCCTCATGCGGCAAGTGCGACTATTGCCGGCGCGGCATGTATTCGCATTGCACGACCGGTGGGTGGATTCTCGGCCACCGGATCGATGGAACGCAAGCTGAATACGTGCGCATTCCGCACGCGGAGACGAGTCTTTATCCGATTCCCGCGGGTGCCGACGAAGAAGCGCTCGTGATGCTGTCCGACATCTTGCCGACTGGTTTCGAATGCGGCGTCCTCAACGGCAAAGTGCAACCGGGCAGCACCGTGGCGATTGTCGGCGCGGGCCCGATCGGCCTGGCTGCGTTGCTGACCGCGCAGTTCTATTCGCCGGCCCAGATCGTCATGATCGATCGCGATGAGCATCGGCTCGAGGTCGCGAGCCGCTTCGGGGCAACGGCGTGTATCGATAGCCGGGTGGCCGATCCGGTCGCGGCGGTGATGAAACTGACCGACCACGTCGGTGTGGATTGCGCGATCGAGGCCGTGGGCGTACCGGACACGTTTGAGTTGTGCGAGGCGCTGATCGCCCCGGGCGGTGTGATCGCCAATGTAGGCGTGCACGGGGTGAAGGCGGATCTACACCTGGAATCGCTGTGGGATCGCAACATCTCCATCACGACGCGACTCGTCGATACTGTCAGCATGCCGATGCTGCTGAAGACAGTGCGCTCAGGCCGGCTCGATCCTGCCAGGCTGATCACGCACCGCTTCCAGCTCGAAGAGGTATTGGATGCCTACGAAACCTTCGGCAGCGCCGCTGATTCGCATGCGTTGAAAGTGATGATCGAAATGCTCTAGGGGCGGCGCTGCTGCCCGAACGCCGCGGCAGCAGGCGCCTTTTGCAACACACCTGATCACGCGTTGCGCAGCTCTTCCTGAATCGTCAAAGTCACAGCAAGTTGCTCTGTCACGGCGCCAGTTGGTAATACGACGTGTCCATGGGTCTCGTTGATGATTTCCGCAGCGGACAGATAAAACGCCAGCAGGGCGGTGAGCATGCCCAGATACCCGCCGGCATGATGCAGCCATTCAAGCCCGGTCCATTCGCTCACGGCGAGT
>NZ_JARESO010000064.1:0-48638 GCF_046030175.1 Paraburkholderia sp. RL17-373-BIF-A | reverse complement strand
CTGCTCAGAGCCGCCGGCGGCGCCGAGCGGCGCATCGACCAGCGTGCGTAATGTCTTGTAGCCTTTCTGCGCATATTCGAACGACGGCGCCACGACCGGATCCTGTTCCGCTTCCACCACCAGCCAGCCGCAATAACCGTGCCGCTTCAAGCGCTCGATGATCGCGGGGAAATTCACCGCGCCGTCGCCCGGCACCGTGAAGGCGCCGGCGATGACCGCGTCGAGAAAACTCCAGTTTCGGTTGCGCGCGAGCTTCATCACGGCGGGGCGCACGTCCTTGCAATGCACGTGGCAAACGCGCCCGATATGTTTGTCGAGCACGGCCAATGGATCGCCGCCGGCAAACGTGATGTGTCCCGCGTCGAACAGCAGGCCGACGGCGTCGCTGGTGCGTGCCATCAGTTGATCGACATCGGCTGGCGTCTCGACATAAGCGCCCATGTGATGATGATAGGCGAGCCGCACGCCACGGCTTAACGTATACCGCGCGAATTCGTCGACGCGCGCCGCGTACTCGGCCCATTGTGCGTCGCTGAAAAAACGCGGACGTTGGTAAAGCGGCTGCGACGCGCCCTGAATCGAATCGGCGACCTCGCCATACACCATTGCCGTCGCGCCGTTTTGCGCGAGTAGCTCGAGATGCGGACCGACGGAGGCGATTTCCTCTTCCACGCTGCGTCGCGCGAGGCGTCCGGAATACCAGCCGGAGACCAGCGCGAGATCGTGTTGCGCGAGCAGCGTCTTCAATGCCTGGGGTTCGCGCGGAAACTTGTTGCCGAGTTCGAAGCCTTGATAGCCGATCGCGCGGCCTTCCGTCAGCGCCACCTCGAGTGGCGTCTCGCCGCCGAGCGAAGGCAGATCGTCGTTCATCCACGAGAGCGGATTGATGCCGATACGTACGTCGAAAGCAGTCATGCGGGCGTCCTCATTCGTTGTCGGTGGGGCCGGTGTTTTGCGCGGAACTCGCCGGCTCCGCGCGGGCCGCGAGTTGCGTTTCGTATTTCGCACGCGCGTCGCGCACAGCGGGGCGCGCCGACACTTCCGGCACCGCCACTTCCCACCACCAGCCGCCGTCGTCGGTGGTGCGGGCCGGATCGGTGTCGATGCTGATGACATAGGTACGATCCGCCGCGCGGGCGCGTTCCATTGCGGCTTCGAATTCGGCGATATTCGCCGCGTGTTCGGCTTGCGCGCCGAGAGCGCGCGCATGCGCTGCGAAATCGATCTTCGGCGCGCCGAGCGGTCCTTGCACGCAATTTTCGAGCAGGTTGTTGAATGGCGCACCGCCGCAGGCCTGCTGTAAGCGGTTGATGCAGCCATAGCCGCGATTGTCGAGCACCACGACGATCAGCTTCGCGCCGATCATCACCGAGGTGGCGATCTCGCTGTTCATCATCAGATAGCTGCCGTCGCCGACCATCACGATCACTTCACGCGCGGGCCGGGCGAGCTTCACGCCGAGTCCGCCGGCAATCTCGTAGCCCATGCACGAATAGCCGTACTCGACGTGATACGCACCCGGCTTGCCGGCGCGCCACAGCTTGTGCAACTCGGCGGGCAGCGTGCCGGCCGCGCAAACGACGATATCGTTCGCGGGCGAACTGGCGCTCGAACGTTGCACGGCGCCGATCACATCGCCCTCGTAGGGCAGCACGGTGTCGCGCTGCGGCGCATGCGTGAGCGTGCTCACCGTATCGCGCCAGCTCGCCGCGAGTTTGTGCGCGCGCGCGGTCCATGTGCGGTCCGCATGCCAGCCTTGCAGAGGTTCGGCGAGCGCGTCGAGCGCAAGACGCGCGTCGGCTTCGACTACCTGCGCGCGATGCTTGAGGCCGTCGAACGCATTGGCGTTGATCGCGATCACATCCGCCTGCGTGAACAACGTGTTCGAGCCGGTGGTGAAGTCCTGCAAGCGGGTGCCGATGGCCAGCACGCAATCGGCGTCGTGCGCGAGCGCGTTCGCGGCGGGCGAGCCGGTCACGCCGAGCGCACCCGCGTTCAGCGGATCGTTCCAGGCAAGCGAGCCTTTGCCGGCCTGCGTTTCCGCGACCGGAATACCGTGCGTGGTCGAGAAACGGTGCAGCGCATCGGTGGCGCGGCCGTATAGCACACCGCCGCCCGCGACGATCAACGGCCGCTTCGCATGCCGCAGACGCGCGACCGCAGCCTCGATTTCATCGACGCGCGGCGCGGGCGAATAAAACGTGACGACGCGCGGTTTGAAGAAGTCGACGGGGAAATCCCACGCCTGCGCCTGCACGTCTTGCGGCAACGCGAGCGTGACGGGTCCGCACAGGGCGGCGTCGGTCAGCACACGCACGGCGCGCGGCAGCGCATTCAGCAACTGCGCCGGATGCACGATGCGGTCGAAGTAGCGCGACACCGGCTTGAACGCGTCGTTGGCGGAGACGCCGCCGTCGTGGAAGTCTTCGACCTGCTGCAACACGGGGTCCGGTGCGCGCGAGACGAAGATGTCGCCGGGCAGCAGCAGCACCGGCAAACGGTTCACGTGGGCGAGCGCCGCCGCGGTTACGAGGTTGGTGGCGCCCGGTCCGATCGACGTCGTGACGGCCATCATGCGGCGGCGGAAATGCGCCTTCGCATAGGCGATCGCGCTATGTGCCATTGCCTGTTCGTTGTGGGCGCGCAGCGTCGGCAGTTCGTCGCGATGCTGATACAGCGCCTCGCCGATCCCCGCCACGTTGCCGTGACCGAAGATGGCGAACACGCCGCCGAATAGCGGCTCGGTGCCTTGGCCGTCCTCGGTCGCGACGCGTTGCGCGGCGAGATAGCGGACCAGCGCCTGTGCGGTCGTCAGGCGCACCGTGCCGCCCGAGCCCGCGCGAGCGTGGCTGGCGTCGTTGGCGGACGCCGCGTCGTGATGCAATACGCGCTGATTCATGCGGCTTGCTCCTGATGGACATGGTTCGGCGCGCTGGCCTGCGCGGCACTCGCCCCACGTGTTGCGCGCCACGAAGCGATCAGCGTTTCGAAGGTGCGGCGCACGCGCGCGATCAGTTCGTCGTCGCCGATTTCTCCGGCGAGCCACGCATGGCTCGGCTCGTGGAAGATCGTGCGCCCGACCGTGAAGCCGCGGCACGTCGCCGATTGCGCCGCCGCGCGGAAGCCTTCGTCCAGTTGCTCGACGGCCGCCGACAAACCGAGCAGCACCACGCCCCGGCAATACGGATCGCGCTCGGCGATCAGCGCGTCGACGTTGCGCCATTGCGCGGCGTCCATCGGTTCGAGCTTCCACCACTCGGGATAGATGCCGATGTTGTACAGGCGCTTCAACGCGCGATACACCGTGTCCGGCGCCTGCGGCAGATGCGCGTGTTTCGGCGGAATCACTTCGAGCAGCAATTCGTGGCCGCTTGCTTGCGTCGCGTCATAGAGCGCGCGCAGTTGCGCTTCCTGTTCGAGACGCTGCTCGATGGGTTCGTCGGGATGGAACTGCACGAGGCACTTGACGATATGCTCCTGCGGCCACGGGATCAGCGTGGTCCCGATCGAACGGCCATGATCGAACACGAGCGGCACCGAGCCCGGCAGTTCCACTGGCCGGCCGACCCACCAGCCGCGCCCGGTGGCCGCGTTCAGCGCGTCCTGTCCGTAACGGTCGTCGATCAGCACGCCGATGCGGTTCTGCAAACCCAACGCGCTTTCAGTCTGCGCGACGGCTTCGACGAACAGGCCCTTCAGGCGCGCAATGCGCGCTTCGTCGGCGCCGGTTTGCTGCGCGAGTTCGAAGAACTGGTTGCGATGGTCAAACGCGAAGCCGAGTACTTCATCCCATTGTTTGCGGGCCGGCGAGACGCGATGCAGCCGTGCGAGCGTCGCGTCGCGATCGGGGCGGCGCATGCGCTGCGGATCGGCTTTCGCTTCGCGCAGGAAGTAGTCGAGTTCGGCGGGCGTCGGCATGGCCGGCGCGCAGCCGTGCCGTGAGACGACCAGCGCGCCGCTTGCGTTCGCGGCGCGCGCGCACGCTTCGAGAGGCTGATCGCGCAGCCAGCCGGAGAGAAAGCCCGAGGCGAACGCGTCGCCTGCGCCGAGCACGTTCAGCACTTCGACTTCCACGCCGCCGTGAATCGGCACGTCGTCGAGCGAGGCGGGCACCTGGCCGTCGATGATCTGGCAGCCGAGCGGTCCGCGCTTGAGCACCAGCGTGGCCGGTGTGACGGCGCGTACCATCGCGAGCGCGTCGACCAGTTCGGTCTTGCCGCCGGCAATGCGGAATTCCTCTTCGGTGCCGATCACCAGATCGATCAGCGGCAGAATGCGCTGCAAATGCGCGGTGACGCCTTCGCTCGCGACGAAGCGCGTTTCACCGTCCGCCTTGCCGGTAAGACCCCACAACACCGGGCGATAGTCGATATCGAGCACCGTGCGCACCTGGTTGCGGCGCGCGTAATCCAACGCGCGGCGGCTCGTACGGTTCACCTGTTCGGTGGAAAAGTGCGTGCCGGTGATCAGCAGCGCTTTCGACGACGCAATGAAGGCCTCGTCGAAATCCGCTTCATCGACCGCCATGTCGGCGCAGTTCTCGCGATAGAAGATCAGCGGGAAAGTATCGCGGTCTTTCAGGCCGAGCAGCACGAGCGCGGTCAGACGCTCCTGATCGATGCGCACGTGGCTGACGTCGCAGCCTTCTCTGGTGAGCGTCTCGGTGAGAAAGCGGCCCATATGATCGTTGCCGACGCGCGCCAGCATCGACGACGCGAGGCCGAGCCGCGCACAGCCGAACGCGATATTCGCCGACGACCCGCCGAGATACTTCGCGAAGCTCGACACGTCTTCGAGCCGCGCGCCGACTTGCTGCGCGTACAGATCGACGGCGAGGCGGCCGAGGCAGACGATGTCGCGGCTGCGGCCCGGCGCGAAACGGCTGCCGCTCGCCGGCGCCGAAGCGGACGGGGTCCCGCTGGATGTGCTGGAGTGATTCATGAAGTTTCCTGAATAGCTGGGCGCGGCGGCCGGCGCGGCTGCGCCGAACCGTCGCGCGAATGAATCAGATCGTCGCGCCTTCGAGTTCGCCGATCATCTTCTGCATCTCGGCGCCGCCGGCCATCATGTCGAGCACCTCGTCCTTGCTGATGGTTTCCTTGGTGAACGTGCCGAGCGATTTGCCGCGATTGAGCACCGTGAACGAATCGCCGATCGGATACGCGTGGTGCACGTTGTGCGTGATGAAGATCACCGAGATGCCCTTGGCGCGCGCCTTGTGAATCAGCTTGAGCACGTTGAAGCTTTGCTTTACGCCGAGCGCGGCGGTCGGCTCGTCGAGAATCAGCACGCGCGCGCCGAAGTGAATCGCCCGCGCAATCGCCAGACATTGCTTCTCGCCGCCGGACATGGTGCCGATAGGCTGATGCGCGTCGCGCACGTTGATGCCCATTTCGGCGAGCTTGTCGCGCGCGGTGGTGGCGCTGGTTTCGAGATCCATCACGCTCAGGAAGCCGAACAGTTTCTTCTGCGGCTCGCGTCCCATGAAGAAGTTGCGCGCCACCGAGAGCAGCGGCACCAGCGCGAGATCCTGATACACGGTGGCGATGCCGAGATCGAGTGCGTCTTTCGGCGATTCGAACAGCACCGGTTTGCCATCCACCAGATATTGGCCGGAAGAGGGCTGATGCACGCCTGCGAGGGTCTTGATCAGCGTCGATTTGCCTGCGCCGTTGTCGCCGAGCAGGCAGTGCACTTCGCCGCGTTTCAGGCGCAAGGTCACGCCGCTCAATGCGATTACCTTGCCGAAGTATTTGTTGACGTTCTCGAGAGCGAGGATCACGTCTTCCTGCGGGGCGCTCGCGTTGGTGTTCGAGCCGTCGACGCCATTCGCTGCGGTATTCGTATCTGACATGGTCGTCTCCTCGTTACGATTGCGCGACGCGGCGGCGCACATAGTGATTGAACAGCACGGCGATCAGCAGCATCACGCCGAGGAACACGCGGAACCAGTCGGAACTGACGTTGGTGTAGGTAATGCCGATCTGCACGACACCGAAGATCAACGCCCCGAAACACGCGCCGACCACTGAACCATAACCACCCGTCAGCAAGGTGCCGCCGATCACCGCGGCGATGATCGCTTCGAATTCCTTCTGCAGACCGCGGTCGGCCGCGGCCGAGCCGATGTCGCACACTTGCAGCACCGCGAAAAGGCACGAGCAGAACGCAGTCAGCACGAACAGCGAAATCTTCACGCGACGCACCGGCACGCCGACGTTCTTGGCCGCGTTGGCGTCGCCACCGACGGCGAGAATCCAGTTGCCCGCCCGCGTCTTTGCCAGCACGAACGCGCAGACTGCGGCGAGTCCGAGCCACCACAGAATCACCTTGGGAATGCCCGGCACGAGCGCGTGCCCGTTATCGAGCATGGTGCCGATGCCATGGCGGGCGAGCATCGTGAAGAGACCGTTCAGCGCGACGCCGTGAAACAGCGTATCCGCGAGCCAGTCCTGCTGCGCAAGGTCGCCGACGCCGGAGACGATCGTGCGGTCCGCGAACATGATCGAGAGCGCGAGCGTGAGGCCGCGCAAGATGAACAGAAACGCGAGCGTGACGATGAACGAAGGCAGGCGCGTTCGCATCACCAGATAGCCGTTCAGCGCGCCGAGCAGCATGGAGCCGGCGAACGCGAAGAGGATCGCGAGCGAAATCGGCCAGTGAAAATACACCGAGGGAATCGCGACCATCATGCCCGCGAAACCGATCATCGAGCCGATGGACAGATCGAACTCACCGGCGATCATCAACAGGCAGGCGCCCACGGCGAGGATGCCGAGATACGCCGAGACCTGCGACCAGTTCATCACGCCGTCGAGATTGAACATGCCGGAGTTGCCGGCCGTCAGCGCGAAGACGAGAAACACCAGTACCGCGCCGGAAATCGCGGCGAATTCGGGGCGGTTCAGCACATGGCCGAACCTGGATTCCTTGCGCAGCCGTTCATCCGAATCGGGCACCGAGGGCGCTGCCTCGCCGGAATTCGTCTTGACGTGCGGTGGGAAGTGTTTGCCGGCTACACCCATGATGTCTCCTTGGAGCCCGGCCGTGTGCGACTCGCACGCGAGGATGCGCGGCGAGAACAACAGCCGGTGAAATGCGCGGTGGCGGCGGGCGGCCCGCCTGTATCGAAGCGGTGCCCGCCGTGCGCGTGACTAACTAGCGTAAAGAATCAGCGGTACTGACCTGCGTACTTGATAACCTTGTCGAGGTTTTCCTTGGTGATGAAGCCCGGGCCCGAGCGAATGTTCTTCGGCCCATAAGACGGTGCGAGGCCATAGGTTGCGAGCCGTTCCTTGAACTTCGGATTGGCTTCGAGAATCTGGCGGATCTTCGCGGGGTCGGTGGTGTGCTCTTTCTTCACGATCGCCAGCACCGCCACGGGGATGTAGCCCTGCAGGTACGGCTGCTGGTCGATGGCGAACTGGATCGTGCCGTTCTGGATCGCCTTGGCGATGTCGTCGGAGAAGTCGAACGTGCAGAAGTAGATCTTGCCCGCCAGACCCATCTGCGTGACCGCTTTCAGCGTGGCCGAAGCCGGGGTCGGTCCGAGCGTCAGGATCGCACCGGTGTTCGGGTGGTTGCGCAAATACGCGCTGACCTTCGATTGAATCTCGGTCGGATCCTGGCCGGAGTCGATAGTGGAAGCCTTGTAGTCGACGCCGAGCGCTTCGGCGAAACCACGGCAACGGTCGAACGACACCGTATTGGTGGCGATGTGGTTCACGCACAGGAACGACTTCACGCCCGCGGCCTTGGCTTTCTCGCCGGCCGCTCTGCCCGCGACGTATTCGGGTTGACCCACATGCATGATCGCGCCGAGCTGCGCGCTCTGTTCCTCCGTGCCCGAATTGATCGTGACGAGCGGAATCTTCTTCGCGGTCACCTTGTTGATCGAGCTTTTCAGCACGTCGAAATCGGCGATGGTGACGATCACGCCGTCGTAGTTGCGCGCGGCTGCCTGCTCGATCAGACGCGACATGTCGGCGATGTCGCCGTTCGGCGGATTGCGGTAGTCGGTCTCGACGTTGAAGTCCTCGTCGGCCTGTTTGATGGCGTTCTTGATGGTGTTCCACCACGAATCCGAATCCGGCGCGTGGCTGATCAGCACGAAGTGAGCGTCAGCCGCGCGGGCGGCCGAGGCCGCGCCGAATCCCGTCGCCAACGTCAGTGCCGTCACCAGAATCCTGAGCGTAGCCTTGCCCTTGCAAAGTCTCATTGTCTCCACCTTTCTCGGTATGTCGTTTTTGAAGGGAGCGTCTGGCCAACCCGGGTGTTGCCACCAAAGCACCATCGCTCACGACCAAGATTAGGCGATCTTCCAAGTCGTTGCAATGAAAATTTCATTACAAATAAAAATAGAAAATACGTTCCATTTGACGGGGCGCCTGCCTATAATCGGCAGCGTCAGGAGGCCGTGCGGCGGGCGTTCGGAGCGTCTGCGGCACTGCAATAAAGCACCCGAGAGAGAGCCATGGCGGAAGAGAGCACCGAGGAATTGCCTAGCGTCGAAGAATTGATGCAGCGCATCGCGGAAAACTACGACGCGTTGCCGCGTCAGTTGAAGAATGTCGCGACCTATATCGAGCAGCATCGCTCCAGCGTGATGGTGGATCGCACCAGCGACATCGCCGCGAGTTGCGGCGTGCATCCGTCCGCCGTGGTGCGTTTTGCGCAGCGCTTCGGTTTTTCCGGTTTCTCCGATCTGCAGGCGGTGTTTCGGCAGGCTTACACGGGTCAGGGCAGTTCGTCGCCGAGTTATCAGCAGCGCATTCGCAAGCTGATCGACGAGAAGCCGGGCGCGCTGTCCGGCGGTTCGGTGGCGCGCGAGTTCATCGCGGCCTCGCGCGGCGGTCTCGAAGAACTGGAGGCAGGGCTCGACGACAAGGAGTTCGACGCCGCCGTGAAGATGCTGCAGCAGGCCGACAACATCTATGTGATCGGCGTGCGGCGCTCGTTTCCGGTGGCGAGCTATATCGTCTACGCGCTGCAGCACACGCCTAAGCGCGTGCACCTGGTGTCCGGTTTCGGCGGCATGTACCGCGAGCAGATTCGCAGTGTGAAAAAGGGCGACGTGGTGATTGCGATCAGCTTCGCGCCCTATGGCAAGGAGACGCAATATTGCTTGCGGGTCGCGCATCATCACCAGGCCAGGACGCTGGTTATTACGGATAGCCAACTATCTCCGCTCGCGCGTTATGCAACCACGCAACTGTATGTGAAAGAGGGCAGCGCGTTCGCGTTCCGCTCGCTGACCAGCACAATCTGTTTGTGCCAGGCGTTGTTCATCGCGCTCGCGTACAAGCTCGAATTGAATGTTGAAGAATCCAAAGACACTGGAGGATACGATGACTGATGGGGCAAATCAGGCGGCAAAGACGATCGACGTGGCGGTGTTCGGCGCGGGGCGCATCGGCAAGATTCATGCGGCGAATCTTGCGCGGCAGCCGGGCGTGCGGCTCAAGTACGTGGTCGACGTGAATCGTGAGGCCGCCGCGGCGCTCGCCGCCGAGCACGGCGCGCAGGTCGCGGATATCGACGGCGCGATGGGCGATGCGTCGATCGGCGCAACGGTGATCTGTTCGAGCACCGACACCCATGCCGATCTGATCATGCAATCCGCCGCGCAAAAGAAGCATGTGTTCTGCGAGAAGCCGGTCGATCTGGCGCTGGAGCGCGCGCGCGCTTGCGCGGCAGCGGTGGAGCGCGCCGGCGTGGTGTGCATGATCGGTTTTCAGCGGCGCTTCGATCCGACGTTCTCCGCGTTGAAAGCGCGGCTCGACGCCGGCGAGATCGGCACGCCGGAAATGCTGGTGGTGACGAGCCGCGATCCGGGGGCGCCGCCGGTCGAGTACATCAAGCATTCCGGCGGGATTTTCAAGGACATGCTGATTCACGATTTCGACATCTTCCGCTGGATTCTCGACGACGAGGCCGACACGCTGCACGCCACCGGCAGTTGTCTGAGCGACCCGGCGATCGCCGACGCGGGCGATATCGATTCGACCGCGGTGACGATCCGCACTAAGCGCGGCCGCCTGTGCCAGATCAATACCGCGCGCCGCGCCGCGTACGGTTACGACCAGCGCTTCGAAGTGCTGGGCAGCACCGGCATGTTGCAGGCGGGCAATGTGCGGCCCACGGAAGTCACGGCGTATTCGAAAACCGAGGTGTCGAGCGACGTGCCGGAAGCGTTTTTCCTCGAACGTTACCGCGCGGCTTACGCGCATGAAATTGCGCATTTCTTCGATGCGGTGACACATGGCAAACCGGTGCGCACGACCGTCGCCGACGGCTTGAAAGCGCTTGAACTCGCCGAAGCGGCGACGCGCTCGTGGCGCGAGGGCCGCGCGATCAAACTCGGCGAGGCATCGTGATGGCGGCCGCCGCGGCGCGGGTTCGTGTGGGCGTAGTCGGCCTCGGGCGGCTCGGCAAGCGGCACGCGGAGAATCTCGCGTATCGCGTGCCGGGTGCGTCGCTCGTGGCGGCTTGCAGTCCGGTGGAGGAGGAGCGGGCGTGGGCGCGGGAAGCGTTGACTGCGCCGCGACTGTACGAGGATTACGCGGAGTTGCTGGCTGATCGCGAGGTGGATGCGGTCTGGCTCGTCACGCCGTCTTCGTTGCACGCGCAGCAGATCGTCGACGCGTTGCGGGCCGGCAAGCATGTGTTCTGCGAGAAGCCTTTGTCGCTGGATCTCGCCGAGTGCGAGAGGGTGCTGGCCGAGGCCGCGCGCTATCCGCATTTGCAGGCGACCATCGGTTTTATGCGGCGCTTCGATCCGAGTTACAAGGACGCGTTCGACAAGATCGAAGCCGGCAAGATCGGCCGGCCGTTTCTTGTGCGCTCGCAGACGGCGGATCAGAACGATAGCGATGGTTTTTTTGTGCGTTTCGCGGCGACGTCTGGCGGGATTTTTCTCGATTGCACCGTGCACGATATCGATGTGGCGCGCTGGCTGCTGGGTAAGCCGCGTGCAAAACGCGTGTTCGCCGCGGGTGTTGCCGCGATGCATGAAGGCTTGCGTGAGTTCGGCGATGTCGATAACGGTGTCGCGATCTGCGAGTTCGAAGACGGCAAGCTGGCCATGTTTTATGCGTCGCGGACGCAGGCGCATGGTAATGACACGCATAGCGAAGTGATCGGCACGGCTGGAGCGCTTGCTATTGGACGTAATCCGCGGGCTAATCGGGTTGAGATTTATGATGCCAGCGGGATTCGGAACGAATGTACGGCGAATTTTTTTGATCGGTTTGAGGAGGCGTTTTTGTTTGAGGCTAGGGCGTTTGTTGCGGCGGTGCAGGGTGGGGCGGTGTCTTCTGCTGCGCGGGCTGGGGCTTCGCTTGCTGATGCGTTGGAGGCTACGCGGATTGGGATGGCGTTGCGGGAGTCTTTGTTGAAGGGGGAGGCGGTTGCGTTGTGAGGTTGGGTTTGGTTTTTTTGGGGTTTTGGCCTTTCCTTGATTTGTTTGTGGTCTATTAGCGTTGCCCCTGTGCGGGGCGGCACTTACTTTTCTTTGCCGGCCGTGTATGGACCGGAGACATGGGTAACAGGTGTGCGGAGACATGGGTAACACATGATCCGCTCATTCCTGCTGGTTCAGGTTGATGGTTCCGAAACGGTGATGCGCAAAAAACAGGTCGTAGCAGTTCTCTTCACCGACGCGCTCGCGGATGGCCACGGGCAGGTTCTGCAATGCCTTCGACACCTTGAATCGCCGGTTCCTGAAGCGTAGTTCACCGTTCCACTTCACGCACTGCACGAGGTCGTTTTCGCCGTACTCGATCGGCGGCAGAATCTCGGGGTAGGCGCGCGGACTGGGGCGATAGCGCGTGACTGGGGTCGCCATGTCCAGCGCCTGATGCGGGCGCTGATGGTTGTAGACCGAGCGCCCTGCATCGAACGCCTGCTGGGCGCTGCTCAGGTCCCTGAAATGGCGCCCGGCGATCACCTCGGCCTTCAGCGTGCGGTGAAACGCTCCTCCTTGCCGTTGGTCTGCGGATGCGCCACGCGGCTGTGCGACAGTCGCACGCCCAGCCGGATGAGCCAGATGGCCAG
The DNA here is from genome assembly GCF_046030175.1 of Paraburkholderia sp. RL17-373-BIF-A. Taxonomy (NCBI): domain Bacteria; kingdom Pseudomonadati; phylum Pseudomonadota; class Betaproteobacteria; order Burkholderiales; family Burkholderiaceae; genus Paraburkholderia; species Paraburkholderia sp. RL17-373-BIF-A. The sequence continues at coordinate 36,584 of NZ_JARESO010000064.1, read as the reverse complement.
TTCGGTCAACTGGCCCGGCTGGCTGGGGCTACCCCACGGCGAACCGTTGTCCGCGTTGATGCGCAGCGGCAGCCCGTAGCGGCGGAACGTGCGCTCCAGATGATGCTGCCCGATCCGGGTGTCAGTGCAGATGCAGGCGTCGAGTGTCACGTTGTAGCGCGAATGATCGTCCAGCATGGTCAGTGGCGAACAGTGCCGTCCGTCCTGCAGGTCGAACCAGCCCTTGAAATCCATCTGCCAGAGATCGTTGGGCTGCGCATGCTCGAAGCGCTGCCAAGGCGTGGCGGCGTCGGAAGCAGCCGGGTCGATCAGCCCGTGGCGATGCAGGATGTCCGTCACAGTGCTGGGGGCGGGCTCGTCCGTGTGACCCAGATCACGCAGACGCCGGCTGATCTTGCGTCCACCCCAGGCCGGATGCGCGCCCCGCACAGGGGCAACGCTAATAGACCACCAAGAACTCAAGGAAAGGCCACCCCCAAAAGCCCCATCCACCAAAGCGCCGCAGGCAAAAAGCCACCCGATCAAATCCCCAAAAATCCCCCACCGCCAGGCGCCGCTTATAATCGACCATTCCCAGCATTCACCAGCCGAACCGACACAATGAGCGAGACCCCGAGCGACACCACCTCCACGCTTGCCAAAAGCTTCGAGCCCCACACCATCGAAGCCCACTGGGGCCCCGAATGGGAAAAGCGCGCCTACGCGACGCCCTCCATCGAGGAAAACCGGAAAGATTTCTCGATCCAGCTGCCGCCGCCGAACGTCACGGGCACCCTCCACATGGGCCATGCCTTCAACCAGACGATCATGGACGGCCTCACCCGCTATCACCGCATGCTCGGTGAAAACACCCTGTGGGTGCCGGGCACGGACCACGCGGGCATCGCCACGCAGATCGTCGTCGAGCGCCAACTGGACGCGCAAGGCGTCTCGCGCCATGACCTAGGCCGTGAAAAGTTCGTCGAACGCGTCTGGGAATGGAAGCAGGAATCCGGTTCGACCATCACGAACCAGGTGCGGCGTTTGGGCGCCTCGATCGACTGGTCGCGCGAATACTTCACGATGGACGACAAGATGTCGGCCGCCGTGCGCGATGTCTTCGTACGCCTGTATGAACAGGGCCTGATCTATCGCGGCAAGCGCCTCGTGAACTGGGACCCGGTGCTGCTCACCGCCGTCTCCGACCTCGAAGTGGTCAGCGAAGAAGAAAACGGCTCGCTCTGGCACATCCAGTACCCGCTCACGGACGGCTCGGGCCATCTGACAGTCGCCACCACGCGCCCGGAAACCATGCTCGGCGACACCGCCGTGATGGTCCACCCGGAAGACGAGCGCTACGCGCACCTGATCGGCAAGACGGTCACGCTGCCGCTGTCGGGCCGCGAAGTGCCGATCATCGCTGACGACTACGTCGACCGCGAATTCGGCACCGGCGTCGTCAAAGTCACGCCCGCGCACGATTTCAACGACTATCAGGTCGGTCTGCGGCACAAGCTGCCGCAAATCGAAATCCTCACGCTCGACGCCAAAATCAACGAGAACGCGCCGGAAAAATACCGCGGTCTCGACCGCTTCGCAGCCCGCAAGCAGGTGGTGGCCGACCTCGAAGCGCTCGGCGTGCTCGAATCGGTCAAGCCGCACAAGCTGATGGTGCCGCGCGGCGACCGTACCGGCGTCGTGATCGAGCCGATGCTGACAGACCAATGGTTCGTCGCGATGAGCAAGCCGGCGCCGGAAGGCACCTTCAATCCGGGTAAATCGATCGCCGAAACGGCGCTCGACGTGGTTCGCAGCGGCGAAATCAAGTTCGTGCCGGAAAACTGGACCACCACCTACTACCAGTGGCTCGAGAACATTCAGGACTGGTGCATCTCGCGCCAGCTCTGGTGGGGCCATCAGATCCCGGCGTGGTATGGCGAAAACGGCGAAATCTTCGTGGCGAAGACCGAAGAGGACGCGCGCGCCAAGGCCGCGGCGGCCGGCTACACGGGCGCGCTCAAGCGCGACGAAGACGTGCTCGACACGTGGTTCTCGTCTGCTCTGGTGCCGTTCTCGTCGCTCGGCTGGCCGGATGAAACGCAGGAACTGAAGCACTTCCTGCCGTCGTCGGTGCTGGTCACCGGCTTCGACATCATCTTCTTCTGGGTCGCGCGCATGGTCATGATGACCACGCACTTCACCGGCCAGGTGCCGTTCGACACGGTGTACGTGCACGGACTCGTACGCGACGCCGAAGGCCAGAAGATGTCGAAGAGCAAGGGCAATACGCTCGACCCGATCGATATCGTCGACGGCATCGGCCTCGACGCGCTGGTCGCCAAGCGCACCACCGGCCTGATGAATCCGAAACAGGCCGCGTCGATCGAAAAGAAAACCCGTAAGGAATTCCCCGACGGCATCCCCGCGTTCGGCACCGACGCATTGCGCTTCACGATGGCCTCGATGGCCACGCTCGGACGCAACGTCAACTTCGACCTGGCGCGCTGCGAAGGCTACCGCAACTTCTGCAACAAGCTGTGGAATGCCACGCGTTTCGTGCTGATGAACTGCGAAGGCCACGATTGCGGCTTCGGCAAGCCGGAACAATGTGGCGAATGCGGTCCGGACGGACATCTGCATTTCTCGCAGGCCGACTTCTGGATCGTTTCACGTCTGCAGCGCGTGGAAGCGGAAATCGCCAAGGGTTTCGCCGATTATCGTTTTGACAATGTGGCCAACGCCCTATACAAGTTCGTATGGGACGAATACTGTGACTGGTATCTCGAACTCGCCAAAGTTCAGATCCAGACGGGTCAGCCGAACCAGCAGCGCGCAACACGCCGCACGCTGCTGCGCGTGCTCGAGACGGTGCTGCGACTGGCGCATCCGGTGATTCCGTTCATCACCGAGGCGCTGTGGCAAAAAGTGGCGCCGCTGGCCGGGCGTTATCCCGAGGGCAAAGCCGAGGGCGAAGCGTCCATCATGGTGCAGCCTTACCCCGTTGCCGAGCCGTCGAAAATCGATGAAGACGCGGAGCAGTGGGCAGCCGACCTGAAATCAGTGATCGATGCGTGCCGGAATCTGCGTGGCGAAATGAATCTGTCGCCGGCGGTCAAGGTGCCGTTGCTCGCTACCGGCAATGCGGAGCGCCTGCGCACGTTTGCTCCGTACGCACAGGCGTTGGCCCGTTTGTCCGAAGTTCAGATCATTGCCGACGAGGCAAGCTTGGACGCGCAGGCAGATGGCGCGCCAATTGCTATCGTGGGGAACGACAAGCTCGTGCTGAAGGTCGAAATCGACGTGGCAGTGGAGCGGGAGCGGTTGTCGAAGGAGATTGCACGGTTGAGCACGGAAATCATCAAGTGCAACGGCAAATTGCAGAATGAAAGTTTTGTTGCAAAGGCACCGCCGGCAGTCGTTGAGCAGGAGCAGAAAAGACTGGCAGAATTCGAAGCGACGGTGGGCAAGCTGAAAGCCCAGCTGGCGCGTTTGCCGGTCTGATCATGCTCCGTGTCCGCCCCAAGAGGCGGGCAAGGACCGATAGCTAATCCAGAGGATTCAGGGTAATCACATGCTAAAAGTTACAAAGGCGGTTTTTCCGGTAGCAGGTCTTGGCACCCGGTTCCTCCCTGCCACGAAGGCCAGCCCGAAAGAGATGCTCCCGATTGTCGACAAGCCACTGATCCAGTACGCGGTCGAAGAGGCAATGGCAGCCGGCATCACCGAAATGATCTTCGTCACGGGCCGCAGCAAGCGCGCGATCGAGGACCACTTCGATAAGTCATATGAAATCGAGGCGGAACTCGAGGCGCGCGGCAAGGACAAGCTGCTCGAACTGGTGCGCAGCATCAAGCCGAGCCACGTGGACTGCTTCTACGTGCGTCAGCCGGAAGCGCTGGGTTTGGGCCACGCGGTGATGTGCGCCGAAAAGCTGGTGGGCGACAATCCGTTCGCCGTCATCCTCGCGGACGACTTGCTGTACGGCACGCCGCCCGTCATGACGCAGATGATCGAGGTGTTCGACCACTATCACAGCTCGGTGATCGGCGTCGAAGAGATTCCGGCTCAGGAAACCAAGTCGTACGGCATTGTCGACGGCAAGGAGTGGGAAGACTCGATCATCAAGATGTCGGGCATCGTCGAAAAGCCGGAGCCGAGCTTGGCGCCGTCGAATCTCGGCGTGGTCGGCCGGTATGTGCTGAAGCCGCGCATCTTCGAACATCTGCGCGCGCTGAAGCCGGGCGCGGGCGGCGAATTGCAGCTGACCGACGCGATCCAGTCGCTTCTGGCCGACGAGCAGGTGCTGGCGTACAAGTATCACGGCACGCGTTTCGACTGCGGCAGCAAGCTGGGTTATCTGAAGGCGACGGTCGAGTTCGCCTTGCGTCACCCGGAAGTGGCCGCCGATTTCGAAGAGTATCTGCGTACTCGTTCGCCGGTGCTGGAAGGTTGAGCGGGCTTCGGCAGCTAGGATTCCGGAAGCGTTGAACCGAAGTAAAAGGCGCTGTGCCCGCGAACGCGGGGCACAGCGCCTTTTTTGTTGGAGCGTGATTCAGGACACGGGCTTCAGCGACGCCTCATCAGGAAGGTGAAGACCTTGTCGTGCGCGGAGCTTTCGACGATTTCATTGCCGGTTTGCTTGGCAAACGCGGCGAAATCGCGCTGTGAGCCTGGATCGGTGGCGAGCACCTTGAGAATCTGGCCGCTTTCCATGTCGGCGAGCGCCTTCTTGGCGCGCAAAATGGGCAGCGGGCACATGAGCCCGCGTGCATCGACTTCCTTGTGAATCTGAATTTGCATCGACGACGACCTTCGGGGACTGGGCGTCTGTTTTGACGCCGAAGGGTCAAATTCTACCGCAGGCTTACCGTGGTCGCTCGGGCGGCGGTTATCTTGGGGTGTCGGCCTTTCCTTGAATCGATGATGGTCTATCGGCCCCAAAAAACCCCACCCCCTCCGGGGCATATAATGTCGAACGAACTGCCGCCCCTCCCAAAAAATGCCCGATCTGCTAGCCAATCTAAACCCCGAACAACACGCCGCCGTCACGCTCCCCAACGAGCCCGCGCTCATTCTCGCCGGCGCGGGCAGCGGCAAGACCCGCGTTCTGATCACGCGCATTGCGTGGCTCATCCAGCACGGCCTGGCGTCGCCCGCCACGATTCTGGCGGTGACCTTCACCAACAAAGCGGCCCGCGAAATGATGTCGCGTCTGTCGGCGCTCCTGCCGATCGACACGCGCGGCATGTGGATCGGCACCTTCCACGGTCTGTGTAACCGCATGCTGCGCGCGCATCATCGCGACGCGGGCTTGCCGGCCACCTTCCAGATTCTCGATACCGCCGACCAGCTGTCCGCGATCAAGCGTCTGATGAAGGGCCTCAATATCGACGACGAAAAGTACCCGGCGAAAAATCTCCAGTACTTCATCAACAACGCCAAGGAACAAGGCCTGCGGCCGAAAGACGTCGACGCCACCGACAACTTCAACCGTAAATTCGTCGAACTCTACGAAGCCTACGACCAGCAATGCCAGCGCGAAGGCGTGGTCGACTTTCCGGAACTGCTGCTGCGCTGCTACGAACTGCTCGCGCACAATCCGCCGCTGCGCGCTCACTACCAGGCGCGCTTCAAGCACATTCTGGTCGACGAGTTCCAGGACACCAACAAGCTGCAGTACGCGTGGCTCAAGCTGCTGGCGGGGCAGACCAACTCGATTTTCGCCGTCGGCGACGACGACCAGTCGATCTACGCGTTCCGCGGCGCGAACGTCGGCAATATGCGCGACTTCGAGCACGAGTTCAGCGTCCGCCATCTGATCAAGCTCGAGCAGAATTACCGCTCGCACGGCCATATTCTCGACGCCGCCAATCAGCTCATCGCCAACAACTCGCGCCGTCTGGGCAAGAATCTGCGGACCGACGCGGGTCACGGTGAACCGGTTCGCGTGTATGAATCCGCGACCGATTCGCAGGAAGCCGGCTGGATCGTCGAGGAAATCAAGGCGCTGATCAGCACCGGCACGTCGCGCAGCGAAGTGGCGATTCTCTACCGCAGCAACGCGCAGTCGCGCACGATCGAACACACGCTGGTCAACGCGGGCATCGCGTACCGCGTGTACGGCGGCTTGCGCTTTTTCGAGCGCCAGGAAGTCAAGCACGCGCTCGCCTATCTGCGCCTGATCGACAATCCGAACGACGACACCGCGTTCGCCCGCGTCGTCAATTTCCCGACGCGTGGCATCGGCGCGCGCTCCATCGAGCAACTCGCGGACGCGGCGCGTCTGTACAACTGTTCGATGGCCGCGGCGATTCCGTATGTGGCGGGCAAGGCGGGTTCGAGCCTTGCGGGCTTCGCGAACCTGATCGGCAAGATGCGCGCGGAAACGCAGCAGATGAGCCTGCCGGAAACCGTCGAATACGTGGTTCGCACGAGCGGTCTCGCGGAGTTCTATCAGAACGAACGCGAGGGCCAGGACCGGCTGGAAAACTTGCAGGAGCTGGTCAACGCGGCCGCCGCGTTCGTCAGCGAAGAGGGCTACGGCATGGACACGCCGGCGCGCTCCATTCCACTGCGGCCGGGCGCGACCGCCGCGCCCGAACTGGCCGTCGCCACCGACGATCCGAACACCGTCGTGCTCGACGCGCCCGGCATCGCCGATCCGGCGCAAAACCCGGACACGATGACGCCGCTTGCCGGTTTCCTGTCGCACGCATCGCTCGAAGCGGGCGACAACCAGGCGCAAGCCGGCCAGGAAGCCGTGCAACTAATGACGGTGCACGCCGCCAAGGGCCTTGAGTTCACGGCGGTGTTCATCACCGGTCTGGAAGAGGGGCTGTTCCCGCACGAAAACAGCGCGATGGAGTCGGACGGTCTGGAAGAGGAACGCCGCCTGATGTACGTGGCGATCACGCGGGCCAAGGAGCGGCTGTATCTGTCGTTCGCGCAAAGCCGCATGCTGCACGGCCAGACGCGTTACAACATCCGCTCGCGTTTCTTCGACGAACTGCCGCAGGAAACGCTCAAGTGGCTCACGCCGAAGGTCGAGGCGGGCGCGCGCTGGGGCGGCCGTTCGGACAACGCGGGTTATGGACGCGACTGGTTCGCGCGGCCGGGTTATACGGGGGCCGCGTCGTCGACGCCGGCGCCGTTGCCCGCGTTCGCGAACGAACAGCGTGCGGCGGAAACGGGTTTCCGCGTCGGCCAGCAAGTGTTCCACACCAAGTTCGGCGAAGGCACGATCACCGCGCTCGAAGGCGGCGGCACCGATGCGAAGGCGCAGGTCAAATTCAAGCGGCACGGCGAGAAGTGGCTGGCGTTGGCGGTTGCTAAATTGCAGGCGGTGGAATGAGCGGGGCAAACGCTGCCGTGCCGGTGTCACATCGGCCGCTCGGGATTCTGGCGGCATTGCCGCAAGAACTCGGCGATCTGATCGAAGCGATGCGCGCCGAGTCGGGCGTGCGCACCATCACGCATGGTCAGCGGGACTATCACCTCGGCACCGTCCGCGGCGCGCCGTGCGTCGTGACGCTGGCGCGCGTCGGCAAGGTCGCGGCGGCGGCCACGGTCAGCGCGCTGATCCATGCATTCGACGTGGAAGCGATCGTCTTCACCGGTGTGGCCGGCGGTGTGGGGAGCGAGGTGCGGGTGGGTGACATCGTCGTCGCCGATGCGCTGCTGCAGCACGATCTCGACGCGTCGCCGCTGTTTCCGCGTTTCGAGGTGCCGTTGCTGGGCATCTCGCGATTCGACGCCGATGCGGCGCTCGCCGATCAACTCGCCGCAGCCTGTGAGCGCTTCGTCACGGAGGAGGGCGCGGCTTCGGCGGCGCGTTTCGGCACGCGCGAGCCGCGTGTGCATCGCGGTTTGATCATCAGCGGCGATCAGTTCGTGGCTAGCGCGGCGGGCGTGCAGGCGTTGCGCGACGCGCTGCCAGATGCGCTCGCCGTGGAGATGGAAGGCGCGGCGATCGCGCAGGTCTGCTACGAATACGGCGTGCCGTGCGCGGTCGTGCGTACCGTCTCGGATACCGCCGACGATCACGCGCCCGAGTCTTTCGTGTCGTTTCTCACGGACATCGCCGGGATGTATTCGAACGCGATTCTGACGCGGTTTCTAGAAGCGCGCAGTTCGACGGCCTGACGGCCGGCGTCGAGGGGCGCGTGTCGACGCATTCACTACGACACGCGCTTTAGCCACGCCGCCACTTTGCAAACTACTTCTCCCCGCTGTCACTCAACGCCTCGCGCACCTGCTGCAACGCCGCCGGATCTTCAATGGTCGGCAGATCGCCTGGCTCGCGTCCTTCCGCGAGCGCCGCGATCGCGCGGCGCAGCAGCTTGCCGGAGCGCGTCTTCGGCAGCATCGACACCACCACGACCCGTGACGGCCGCGCAATCGCACCAAGCTGGCGATCCACCGTCGCCGTGAGTTCGGCTTCCAGCTTGCTGCGCTTCTTCTTGTCCGCGTAGGCCTGCGCGTCGCGCAGCACCACGAAGGCCATCGCCACCTGCCCCTTCAACGGATCCGTCACGCCGACCACCGCCACTTCCGCAACGGCTGTGTGGCTCGACAACGCTTCCTCGATCTCGCGCGTGCCGAGCCGGTGTCCGGCGACATTGATCACGTCATCCGTACGGCCGAGGATCGTCACGTAGCCGTCCTCGTCCTGCACGCCCCAGTCGAAGGTCGAATAGACCTGCTGGTTCGGAATGCTCGACCAGTACGTGCTGACGAAACGCTTGTCGTCGCCCCATACCGTCGACATGCAGCCCGGCGGCAGCGGATAGTCCAGCGTGAGCACGCCCTTTTCGCCGGGCGGGCAGGGCTCGCCGCTCAGTTCGTTGCGCAAGGTCAGATTGAACCCGGCCGACGGCACGCCCGGCGAGCCGAGCTTGGTGGGCAGCGCCTCGACGCCGCGCGGGATCGCCAGCATCGGCCAGCCGGTCTCGGTCTGCCAGTAGTTGTCGATCACCGGCTTGCCGAGCGCGCCGGCGATCCACGCGGCGGTCGGCTCGTCGAGCGGTTCGCCGGCGAGGAACAGCGCGCGCAGGCTCGACAGATCGGCTTTCTTCAGCAGCGCCGGATCCTGCTTTTTCAGCACGCGTAAGGCGGTCGGCGCGGTGAACATCAGATTGATCCGGTGATGGGCGACGAGGCGCCACCAGATGCCGCCGTCCGGACGGATCGGCGTGCCTTCGTACATGACGGTGGTGAGACCCGCGATCAGCGGCGCGTAGACGATATAGCTGTGGCCGACCACCCAGCCCACGTCCGACGCGGTGAACATCACGTCGCCCGCCTTGCCCTGAAAGATGTGTTCCATCGACGCCGCCAGCGCGACCGCGTAGCCGCCGACGTCGCGTTGCACGCCCTTCGGCTTGCCGGTCGTGCCCGACGTGTACAGCACGTAGGACGGCTCGTTCGATTCGAGCCACTCGCACGGCACGTGGGCGTCGAAGAACTGTTCGCGCAGTGGTTCGTAGGCGACGAGATAACTGGCGTTGAGCCGCTCGGGCGCGAGTTGCCGGTCGATCAGCAAGACGTGCGGCGTTTTGTGCTTCGCGCGGGCGAGCGCTTCGTCCATCAGCGGCGTGTAGTCGATCACCTTGCCGCCGCGCGCGCCGGCGTCGGCGGTGACGATCAGCACGGGCTTCGCGTCGTCGATGCGGGCCGCGAGATTCGGCGCCGCGAAGCCGCCGAACACCACCGAGTGAATCGCGCCGAGGCGCGCGCAGGCGAGCATCGCGAACAGGGCCTCGGGGATCATCGGCAGATAGAGCAGCACCACGTCGCCGCGCTTCACGCCGAGCGAGCGCATGACCGCGGCCATCCGATTGATCTCGCCGTAAAGCTCGGCGTAGGTGTAGCGGCGCTCGATGCCGGTTTCCGTCGAGACATACACCAGCGCGTTCTGCTGCGCGCGCTCAGCCAGATGACGATCCACCGCGTTATGGCACAGGTTCGTGCGGCCGCCGACGAACCAGCGCGCGAACGGCGGATTCGACCGGTCGAGCACGGTGTCGAACGGCGTTTGCCAATGGATGCGCCGCGCCTCGTCGCGCCAGAATGCTTCGGGGTCTTCGATCGAACGGCGGTGGAAGTCGCGATAGCTTGTCATCTGCGGCGATCCTTCTGCTGCGTGAGTGAACGGATGTCGGTTCGTGCGGCCGCGTGGCGCGGCGCGAGAGCAGGGCGTGTGTCCGCACAAGCATAGAGCAGGCGTGGCTCGGCGGACAACGCGGGTTCACCATGAGCAATGCGGGGCGCCGTCCGGCGCGGCGATGAGCCGCGCTCCGCACACGCCGCGCTCGCCAGGTTCGCGCAAAGACAAAGAAAAAGGCGCCGAAGCGCCTTTTTCTCATCAGACCCGCGATCGCACGGCCATCACGCCTTTGCGCGCTTGCCTTCCACATCCGGCAGGAACACCGTCAACACGCCGATCAGCGGCAGGAACGAGCAGACCTTGTACACGTACGTGATGCTGGTGGCATCGGCCAATTGCCCGAGGACCGCCGCGCCGATCCCGCCCAAGCCGAACGCAAAGCCGAAGAAGAGGCCCGCGACCATGCCCACCTTGCCGGGGATCAACTCCTGCGCGTACACGAGGATCGCCGAGAACGCCGAAGCCAGCACCACGCCGATGATCACCGTCAGCACGCCGGTCCAGAACAGGTTGGCGTACGGCAGCAGCAGCGTGAACGGCGCCACGCCGAGAATCGACACCCAGATCACATACTTGCGGCCGATCTTGTCGCCGATCGGGCCGCCGATCATCGTGCCCGCCGCGACGGCCGCCAGGAACACGAACAGATGGACCTGCGCGGCCTGCACGGGCAAATGGAACTTGTCGATCAGATAGAACGTGAAGTAGCTGTTGATGCTGGCGAGATAGAAATACTTCGAGAACACCAGCAGGATCAGCACGCCCATCGCGAACATGACCTTGTTGCGCGACAGCGTGGCGTGACCGGCGACGCTGCGCGCCTTCTTCACCGACGGATGCTGCTTGTACCAGCGGCCGATCTGCGTGAGCACGACGATCGCGACGAGCGCCGCCACCGAGAACCACGCGATGCTGCGCTGGCCGTGCGGAATCACGATCAATGCGGCGAGCAGCGGCCCGAGCGACGAACCCGCATTGCCGCCCACCTGGAACAGCGACTGCGCCAGCCCGTGCCGCCCGCCCGACGCCATGCGCGCAACCCGCGACGATTCCGGATGGAACACCGACGAACCGCAGCCGACCAGCGCCGCCGCCACCAGCAGCACGCCGAAGTTGGGCGCGACCGACATCAGCAGCAGACCCGCGAGCGTGAAGCCCATGCCGACGGGCAGCGAATAGGGCTTCGGATGCTTGTCCGTATAAGTGCCGACGAGCGGCTGCAGCAGCGACGCGGTGATCTGGTAAGTCAGCGTGATCAGGCCGATCTGGCCGAACGACAACGAGAAGTTGTCTTTCAGCATCGGGTAGATCGCCAGGATCAACGACTGGATCATGTCGTTGAGCAGGTGCGAGAAGCTGATCGCACCGAGCACGGAGTACACCGTGCGCTGCACTTTGGCGGCGGGTTGCGCGGCAGTGGCCGCGCCGGTTCCCGTTCCGGCTGGCGCGCCGGCGAGGGCGCTTTTATCGAGGCTCGTTTCCATACGCTAGATGAGAGAGAAGAAAGAGGGATCTGAAGCCGCCGGGCGCTGTTCCAGCAACGTTTTCAGCGCTGCGGCATTTCGACGCGGCATTTTTGCGTCGTCAACTATTTGTCGAAGTTTAATGTGGCCTGACCGAATTGTAAGGACAAGTTTTGTCGCGAATCGGACATGCGCTGCTGATAAGGGCCAGAGACGCTGCGCCGAAACCGGGAACCGCGCGCACCTCGACGGTGCCGGGAGCATGCGTGCTGCCACGGCCACGTGCGGCTGGCAAGTCATCTGATATATCCCGACCGGCGATTTTTGGCCGTGTATAAAACGGTCGCGGGCGCGCGGCTTACAAAGCAGCGCGTCGAGGACCGGGCGACACATGTGGCGAAAGCGGCCGGCATTTCGCGAGCGACGTTAAAGATCGCGGACGTTCTTGCCGTAGACCCGGAGAGATAAGCAGCAATGCCGGAACCGACCTTTCCGGCAGTTCTAAACGTGGGGACGGGGAATATGAAAGCAGTTTCGCTGGGCAGCCAGACGGGCGCGGGATTCGTACCGGAGGGAGAAGCGGCGGGCAAGCCGCCGCGTGGCCAGAGCAGCCGCTCGCGGGCGGTGAGGCTCAAGGGTTTGTCGGTGAAGGCGATGTTGCGCCTCGCGTTTGCCGTGCTGCTGATCGGCACGCTATTGATCGGCGTGTTTTCGCTGACCCAGATCAGCCGTCTGAACGCGTCCACCCAATCCATCTACGATCAGGGGCACGTCGCCAGCCGCGCCGCGGAAGAAGCGCGCGGCCACATGCTGCGCGCGAGCCGCGCGCAAAAAATGCTGCTCACCGCGACCACCGCGAAAGAGCGCGACGAACTCGGCACGGACATCGAGGCGGGCCTGAGCGGTCTCGCCGCGCAACTCGGCACGCTGCAACAGTACGTCGACACGTCCGACGCGAAGGCCGTCGATCAGCAGAAGAAATTCGCCGCTGCCGTGACGGTGTGGAGCGGGCATCTGCGCGACTTCGTGACGCTCGTGAAAGCGCAGCCGCTCGATTTATCGCAAATGAACTGGCAGGTCGGCACGCAGGACGTGTCGATGCTGGTCGAAACCGGCAAGCTGGAAAAAATGGTCGATGAACTCGTCGCGCAGCGCGGCACGGCGGCGAAGGCGACCATCGAGGCGTCGGGCTTCATTTACCACTCGTCGTTCGTGATGATCGCGGTGGCGACGCTCGGGCTGATCGTGCTCGCGTTCGGCATCAGCGAGTGGGTGGTGCGGCGGCTTGCCGGCCAGCTCGGCGGCGAGCCGGCGTATGCGAAGGAAATTGCCAGCCGGATCGCGGCGGGCGATCTGTCGGTCGAGATCGCGCTGGGTCGCAAGGACAAGTCGAGCATGCTGTTCGCGCTGCACGACATGCAAAGCGGGCTCGCGACGACGGTCGCCGATATCGCGTCCAGCGCGGACGCGATTGCGACGGCGTCGGGTGAGATTTCGATGGGCAACCTGGACCTGTCGCAGCGCACCGAGCAGCAGGCGATGGCGCTCGAACGCACGGCTAGCAGCATGGAGCAGTTGACCTCGACGGTTCGCCAGAACGCCGATAACGCGAAGCAGGCGAGCACGCTGGCCAACAACGCGTCGGAGATCGCGGAGAAGGGCGGCGCCGTGGTGAGCCGCGTGGTCGCGACGATGAACGATATCAACGATAGCGCGCGCAGTATCGGCGACATCATTGGCGTGATCGAAGGGATCGCGTTTCAGACCAATATTCTTGCTTTGAATGCGGCGGTTGAGGCGGCGCGGGCTGGTGAGGAAGGGCGTGGTTTTTCAGTCGTGGCCGCTGAGGTGCGCAATCTTGCTCAGCGCAGTGCTGCGGCGGCGAAGGAGATCAAGGGGTTGATCAGCACGTCGGTGGAGCGCGTGAGCAATGGCTCGACCCTGGCTCAGGACGCCGGACAGACTATGGATGAGGTCGTCAAGGCGGTGAAGCGGGTGACCGACATCATGGGCGAGATTTCGGCGGCTTCTTCCGAGCAGAGCGCCGGGATCGAGGAGATCAATCTCGCCGTGACGCAAATGGATTCCGGGACGCAGCAGAATGCGGCGTTGGTGGAGCAGGCGACCGCTGCTGCCAGGTCGTTGGATGATCAGGCGCGGGGTTTGAAGACGATGGTTGGGAAGTTCAGGTTATAAGGGAAGGTCGCGCGCGGCCCTTCGTCGCGCGGCCCACCCTTTTAGACAATCAGAACGTGATCTTGAAAACCTGCGCACCTACGCCACGCGTGCCCACATACAGATTGCCGGCGCTGTCGGTGGTCATGGACGTAATGAAGTCGGTCGAGTTGCTGAATGGGTAGGACACCATGCTGCCGTTGGCCGCAATCCGGTAGATGATTTGCACGCCCGCGGCGTAGACGTTGCCCTGGCTGTCCACCGCAATCGCACTACTGGCATTCGACAGCTTGCTCGCCACGGTCGTCACGGTGCCATCCGGCGCAATCTTGCGGACCGCGTCGAGACTTTTTACATAAAGGTCACCGCTGCTGTCGATCGCAAGATCGGGCGTTCCGTTGAATGAGAATGTCGCCGCGCTACCCACTCCGTCAACGTTGTCACTCGTACCGCTGCCGGCTAGAACCGTCCATGTGTTGCCGGCCAGATTGAACTTCACGATGCGGTTGTTTGCGGCATCGGCAAGAAACAGGTTTCCTTTGTTGTCCGCGACGAGGCCGCCTCCGCCAACGAGGCCGCCTCCGCCAACGAGGCCGGAACTGGCGGTGGCCCAGTTTGCGAATAGTTGCTGGTAGACGCCCGACGCCGTGAGTTCGCTGAGCGATCCGCCCAATGTGAACGGCGATGTGGAAGTAAGCGTGGTGTTGCCTGAACCGTAGATGTTGCCGGCGGCATCGATTGCGACACCGTCCCACTCGGCAGCGGACGATAGTGTGGTGACCACGCCGGACTGCGTGACTCGCCGCAGGGCTAGCCGGTCGGAGAGGACGATGTCGCCGGAAGCGTTCACGGTGAGATGGCCGCCTCCCCAGAGAACCGCGGCTTCGCCGGTTCCATCGACGGGGGACAGGTTTGTTGTGGCGGAGCCGGCCATGCTGACAGCCGTCAAGGCGGAGGTGGTAATGCCGTTACCCGTTGCCTGCGCGGTTGTCACGAGATTGTTTGCCGGACCCGTTGCATTCGCGGGCACAGTGACCTGCGCGCCAGTCTGTGTGTAGATGGTATTCGACGTTCCGCCGATCGTGACTACGTCGCCGTTTGGCGACGAAACAATCGTGCCGGCGGGAACCTGCACCGACATGTTTGCTGTCATGGTCCGGCTGGCGCCCGCCGCCAGCGTGGTCGGCGCTGCATTGGCGCTGCTCTCGGTATTGCCTGAAGAAGTTGTTCCGGCGCTGCCCCCGCAAGCACTTAACACGACGGACAGACCTAGTACGAAAACCCCGCGTGACATTTTCTGCATTTTTATATTGCCCTTTCAAATCGTCGCGGGCCGTCGAGGAGCGGCATTGGCGACAGTCGAACCGTGAGGAGCTCAGTAGCCCAGCCGGTAACAGCACGAACACACGAAGGCATCAGGGCTTATGCACGCGCTTTCGTACGTTTCGCAGCAGTGGCCTAGGGCAAGTCGCCGACGAGACTGAGTTTTCATTTTTATCAAGCCTTCAACGACCTGCCTGGCCCGCGATTGAAGGGCCGGCAATGAGGGCGCGCACATCTTAGCGCCACTGCGACCGGCGGGCCACATTTTCTTGCGCACCGGTCGAGTGTCTTCATTTCAGCCGTAATACGCGTGTCGGCAAGGACATGCCACCATGCCGCAAATCCCGCCGATCATGCGCGCAACGACAAAACCGCTCAGCTCGACTTACCAGCCGATGGCGTCACCACAACCGTACAAGTAATCCCCGCGGCCAACACCACGTCATCCGGCACGGAATCAATCCTCACCCGCACGGGAACGCGCTGCGCGAGACGCACCCAGTTGAAAGTCGGATTCACATCTGCGAGCAGTTCACGACTTTCGGGATTATCCCGATCATAAATACCGCGAGAAATACTTTCGACGTGCCCTTGCAATGTGCCACCGCTCATCAGCCGAACCTCGGCCTTATCACCAATACGCACATGAGGAAGCTTGGTCTCCTCAAAATACCCATAAACCCAGAACGAGTGACTATCGACAATAGCCAGCTTAGCCGCCCCGGCAGTCGCATAATCCCCGCGAAACACGCTGAGGTTAGTGACATACCCATCAACCGGCGACACAACCCGCGTCCTCGAAAGATTCAATTTAGCCGCATCCAGAGCGGCCACAGCCTGCTGATAAGAAGCCTCCGCGGCCGAAGCCGTATGCGTTGCATTCTCACGGCTCTCCTTGGACACAACCAAAGCATCCATATCCGCCCGTCGCTGCGCATCATCGCGCTTCATCTGCAACTCGGCCTTTCGCGCAGCCACCGCAGCCTGCGCCTGCTCGACCGCAATCTCATAGTGCGAGGGATCGATCTGCATCAACAGATCGCCTTTCTTCACCAGTTGATTGTCCTTCACAGGCAGATCGACAACCGCGCCAGAAACATCGGGCGCGACGTTCACGATTTCGGCGCGCACGCGCCCATCGCGCGTCCACGGTTCGTCCATGTAATGAACCCACAACACGCGTCCAATCAAAATCGCGACGATAAAAATAACGGCTGTCGCGACGAAGCCCACAATATTTCGGATGGTCATGTTTCGACTCTGATCAACGATAAACGGCGAGACCCAGCACGCCGCACACACACACGAGCAAGCTGGCCCGGAACAAGGACGGATGCCACACCACGCGATACACGCCCGTATAGGCGATCACGCGGTCCAACACCCAGGTAAGCGCGGCGCCCGCGATGAACAGCAGCACGATGGCCGGCACGTAGGCGTCGAAAACGGCGATATCACGTGGCATGACGAACTCCTTCTGACACGTCGGCACGTCCGCTCATCAGCGGTTCAAGCGGCGATTGCGGATCGAGCAGCGCGGTACGAATGAAATGCAGTTGACTCAAAATGCGTTGCAGTCGATGCCGCTCTTCACGCGGCGGCGTGAAGGTGGCGAGCATCTGCTGAACGGCGGCGATGGCGTCGGTGGTCGCGGCGAGCGCGCGGTCGAAGCGGTCTTCACGCGGCCGCTCGAATAGCGCGGCCAGCGCGTCGCGCATCGCACGTAACGCGACGCGCCACGGCATCGAGTTCGCGTAGCGCGCGTCGGCGGGCAGCGCCGCTATTTCGCGGCGCAAGTCGATCATCGCGTTGCCCACTTCGAGCACCGAGAAGAGCCAGCGCAACGTGTCGCGTTTGAGCTCGGGTTCGTTCTGCGCGAGCGCGTTGATCTGGAACATCAGATCGCGCGCGCCGCTTTCAAAGCGCGAACGCACCCGGCGCATGCCCGCGCGGCTCGCCAGCACGACCTGGCGCCGCAGATCCACCAGTAGGCGGTTACGCAGCCACGGCGTCGAAGGCGGCAGCAACACCGCGAACGCGATCGACGACACCAGGATCGACAGCACGAGCGCCAGCGCATCGTTCATGAAGGCGCTCGGGTCGTAGTGAATCACGTTGTCCGGGCCGGCCAGGAAACAGAAGAAGATGCAGTAGCCGACACCGTAGCCAGCCAGCGCGGGCCGCGTCGTCATGAACACGCCGAGCAGCAGGAACGGCGTGAGCGCGGCGCACAGCAGCGGGAAGCCGTCGATGTGCGGAAACACGCCGTACACCGCGATCATGCCCATCACCGTGGCGACCAGCGTGCCGGCCGCCATCTGGAACGCGGTGCGCTTCGGATTCGGCGACGACGACGCCAGCGCGCAAATGGCCGCGGCATTCAGCGTCAAGGTCGAACCGCTCGGCCACGCGGTCGCGATCCAGAAGGCGCCGAGCGCCATCATCACGATGGCGGCGCGCACACCCGCGACGCCCGCGGCAAGCGCGTTCGTCTTCGGTTCGTAACGTTCGATCCAGCGCTCGCGCTCGTGCGTATCGACCGCGAGCGACGCGTACGTGGCGGCATAAGCATGCAGATCGTCGATGAAGCGGTACAGCAGTTCGGCGCCGGTGTCGAAGTCGAGCAGCGGCGTCTCGGGGTACGCTTCCAGCTGCGCGCGTGTCGCGCGCACGCGTTTGGGCAACTCGGCTTTGTAGGCTTCGAGTTGCGCGGCGGCGTGCGCGGCGTCGGCGGCACTCAGCACGGGTTCGCCGGATTTCGCGAGCAGCGGGGCGATTTCCTTGAAGTACGGCTCGAGTGCGTCGATCGCAGTGGCCGCGCCGCTCGTGTGCGTGTTGCGCAAGCGGTTCATCAACTGATGCAACGCGTGAAAGCGCGTCGACGCGGTCATGAACTCGCTGTTCAGACGCGCGAGACGGCCGCCGCGCATGCGCGAATCGGGGCCTTCGAACACAGCCACGCTGCGGGCCGCTTCGAAACCGACGATGTCGGCGACAAAGCGCGCGTTGGTCGCTTCGATCTGCGCGCGGTCGTTGCGGCCGGCGAGCGACGCCGACACATACTCGACGAACGCCGAGAAACGCGCGCGCACGGTGCTACGCATCTGCAAGCCGGCGAACTGCGGAAACACGAGGCCGCTCACCGCGCCCGCGCAGACGATGCCGACCACCACTTCGGCCACCCGCGTGAGCGCGCTCAGAAACGCGCCGTCCGGATGTTGCGAAGCGGGGATGCCGATCAGCGCGGCGGTGTAGCCGGCCAGCACGAAGCCGTACGACCGGAAATTGCGGTTGCGCGCGGCGCCCGCGGTGCAGATGCCGACCCAGATCGCGGTCGTGACGATAAACAGTTCCGGCTGCTGCGCGAACAGCCCGATCAAGGCGAGCATCACGACGAGACCGACCAGCGTGCCGCAGATCCGGTAGAAGCTCTTCGCGAACACCATGCCGCTTTGCGGCTGCATCACGATGAACACGGTGGTCATCGCGGTGCGCGGCTGCGGCAGGTCGAGCTTCATCGCGACGCCGAGCGCGAGGAAGCAGGCGGCGAGCGCTTTGAAGAGATAGATCCAGGTGAGGCCGTCGTTGCGCGCCCAGTCGGCGGCGGCCGCGTATAGCGCGGCGAACGACGCCGGGCGCGAGGCGGAAGAAGAGGCGGACATGGTCAGCTTCCCGACTTGGCCGACGGGGCAGCGGTGGACGGAACAGAAGTGGCCGCTGCCGCACTCATTCCGCTAGCGTTCGCACCGTTGGCAGCAGCGGGCGACGGTTTCACGACGCTCGGCCCGGCATTCCGTGCGCGGTCCGTGTCAGCGGTGGCCGGTGCGGCTTTCTCCAGGCGGCTAGCCGACTCGGCTTTTGCCGTCGCGTTCGCGGGCACGGCTTTAGCGTTCGAACCCGCCGCTGCAGCTTTGCCCTTGCCATGCGCCGGCAGCGTCTCATTCGCCTGCGGACCGTTAGCCGGATCGTCGAGCCCTCCGCCCAACGCCGTGACCAGCGACGCATGCGCGCCCAGCCGCTCGGCCTGAATCTTCGCGACGCCTTCCTGCGCGCGCAGCAACTGGTTTTGCGCGATCAACACGTTCAGGTAATCGGTCAGCCCGCGCCGGTAACCTTCGCGCGACAGGTCGTAGTTCTTGCGGGCCGCCGCGACCGAACGGTCGGCGTCGTCGGCCTGAGTGGCGAGCGAGCGGATCCGGATCACCTGATCGGAAATATCCTTGAGCGCGCCGACAATCGACTGGTTATAACCATCGACGGCTTCGTCATAGCCCGCCGACGCCGCACCGAGTTGCGAACGCAGCCGTCCGCCGTCGAGGATCGGCAGCGACAGCGCCGGCCCCGCGCTCCAGCTATGCGACGGGTTCTTCAGAAACTGGAACAGCGGCCCCATCGCCGCATAGCCGCCGATCGACGCCAGCAGGTTGATGTCCGGATAGAAGTCCGCCTTGGCGACGTCGATGCCGCGCGCTTGCGCCGCGACCGTCCAGCGCGCCGCGACCACGTCCGGCCGATGGCCGATCAGATCCGCGGGCAAAGCGCTCGGCAGGCCGGCCGGCGCGTTCAGCGAAAGCGTCGGGCGCTGGATCGAATCGCCCGCGCCTGGACCCTTGCCGGCCAGCGCGGCCAGCTGATTGCGGCCGAGCGCGATCTTTTCTTCGATTTCGTCGATCTGGCGTTCGTATTCCGGCAGCGGCGTTTCGGCCTGGCTCACTTCGAGTTGCGTGCCAATGCCGCCTTTCAGACGCCGGTTGGCCAGATCCACGATCTGCTGCTGTTGCTGCAAGGTGGCTTTGGCGATGTCGAGCAGCGCATAGTTCATCGACATCTCGATGTACGTGCGCACCACGTTGCCTTCCAGTTCGAGCTGGGCGGCGCGTGCATCCGCCGCGCTTGCGTGGGCGGCGTCGAGCGCGCGCTCGGCGGCGTTCTTGTCCTTGCCCCAGATGTCGAGGTGATACGACAGGCCGAGCGTGCCGGTGTTGTTCCACGATTGCTCGCCGGCCAGCGGCCCCGGGCCGTAGTAGAGGTTGTCGGCCCACTTCTGGCGCTGGATCGACAGGCTGCCGTTGACTTGCGGCGACAACGCCGAACGGGCGACACCCGCCATCGACATGGCTTCGCGCACGCGCGCCTGGGCAGCCGCGAGGCTTGGATTGCCCGCCTGCGCCTCTTCGATCCACTGGTTCAGTTGCGGATCGTTATAGGCGCGCCACCAGTCGACGGCCGGCCATTGGGCGTCCGCATTGGCGGCGCGAATCGCGTTGCCCGCGTCGAGCGAAGCGGGCTCGATTCCGCTTGCTTGCGGCGCGACGCCTCCGGTACTGGCGCAGCCGGCGATTGTTAATAGGATCGTAAGAACCGCGGCTGCGGCGACCCCTTTCTGTACCGGAGACTGCACGATTTCCTCCAAAAATGATTATAGAAGCATGTGCGCCATTATATTTTTTGATTGATTGGGGAATAACCGGTAAAGATGCAAGGCATTTTTACGGGATATGAGACAATCGCCTTTGCGAATCGTGTAACAATCGCTTCCGATCACAAGGGAAAGTTATGGATACGCTTCAAAACATGCGCGTATTTGTCCGCGTCGTCGAAGCGGGCAGCTTCACGGGCGCCGCGCAGCATCTGAACACGACCACGGCCTACGCGTCGCGCGCGGTGTCTGATCTGGAAGCGCATCTGCGCACGCGCCTCCTGAACCGCACCACGCGCCGCATCGCGCTGACCGAGGCCGGCGAGCGTTATTTGCAGCGCTGCGAGCAGATCCTCGCGTACGTGGATCAGGCGGAGGCCGAGGCGAGCGACGCCCACGCCCGCCCGTCCGGCAAGCTGAAGGTCCACGCCATGACGAGCTTTGGCCAGCACTATGTGGTGCCGGCCGTCGGCCGCTATCAGGACCGCTACCCGGACGTGCATATCGAACTGACGCTCGCGCAGCGCATGCCCGATCTGCTCGACGAAGGTTTCGACGTGTCGCTCACGCTCGCCACCGGTCTGCCGGATTCGGGGCTGGTGTCGCAGCGGTTGGGCAGCGCGTTCAGCATTGCGTGCGCGTCGCCTGCGTATCTGGAGCGGCACGGCGTGCCGCAAACGCCGGCCGACCTCTCGCGCCATGCGTGTCTGCAAATGGTCACGCCGGTGTTCCCGACCGACAAATGGACCTTCGACGGCCCAAACGGCGAGGAAACCATCGCGCTCGGCGCGACCACGTTCCAGGTGAACGTGGCCGAAGCCATGGCGGTGGCGGTGTCGAGCGGCATGGGCGTCGGGCTGATTCCGATCTACTCGGCAATTAGCGGTTTGCGAAGCGGCGAACTGGTGTGGCTGCTGCCGGAATACACGTCGCAGGAAATGAATCTGTACGCCTTGTACCCGTCCCGGCAGTATCTGGACGCCAAGATCCGCACGTGGGTCGAGTTCCTGCGTGAGGAACTACCTGTCACGCTGGCCGCGGATCAGGAGGAACTGCGCGAGTTCGCGCGAACCTGACACCGCGCCGTGCGGGCGTTCCGGCGATGGCCAACGGGCTGCCGCCAGACGGCACGGGCCACTGTTACATAAGTGCCGCGTCGCAACATTTCCTTACTTCTCCCGCGCGGTCGATTTGCTAACGTGTCGTTCATGCGCTGCGGTATTGCACCGGACGCGCGCAGTTCGCCGCCGTTCGGCAAATCGCTACACATCGCAACGACAGAAGGACGAGGGATTCATGGATACGCATCTGATGATCGGCGTGGCCGTCATGTTGGGCTTGATCGGGATCGCCGCATCGCGCGATCTGCTCCGCCGCCTGCGCGAACAGCAGCCGCAACTGGTGCCGGTCAAGGTCGAGCGCCCGGATTTGCAGGGGCAGCGGCGCGATCGCTGAGGCTTGGCGTGGCGCCGCTTTGGCGGGCGGCCTGTTTTCCGTTCTTGGGGCGTAGCGGGTGACGCACGTTCCGGGCGCACATCTGGCGCTCAAATTCAGTTCACTGCTGCAATCAGACCCGGCTCGTCATTGAGCGTGCGGTCCACGTCGTGGCTCACCCGATGCCAGCGAAAGCGCCCGGCGGCCAAGCCCGCGCTGCGCGTCAACTGCTCGAGTTCGTCGAGCGGGAGTTTCGGGTCCAGCCAGCGCCGCGCCGCGTCCGGCGTGAATGCCAGCGGACGGCGGTCGTGCACGTCGACGAGGCCCGCGTCGGCGATGGCCGTCACAATCACCATTCCCATGCCTTCCATTTGCGGCTCGGTGCCGCGCACGCTCGAGAGCGCCGCGAGATACATGGGCGAGTCGCTCTTCAGATGCACGAAGTAGGGCTGGCGAATCGGCGGCTCGTCTAGTCTGTCTTTGCTGTCCGCGATGGTGGTCACGGACGCGGTTTCCATGCGCCACTCGAACCAGCCGTCCGCCGGCACCACTACCCGTCCGGTTTTCCACAGTTCCTTGAAGTAGCGCCCGTTCGGCGCGGCGTCCGCGCGCGCGTTGATCGTCTGCGGCAGATGTTGTTCGCGTGCCCAGTCCGGGCAATAGCCCCAGTGGACCGCGTGTACCGTCTGATCCGGATAGATGGCGAGCGGGTGGGTGCCGGGCGCGAGGTTGTAGCCGGGACGGCGGTCGACGGCGTCGAAGAGCATGAGCGGATCGGCGAGGCCGAGGTGCTCGGCGTAGAGATGCGGATCGCGATACTGGCTGATTCGACCACACATGAGCGACCTCCGGAGGCGACCGGCCTGGGTTTCGACAACCGCGGTTGGATGGCCGCGGTTCGACAACCTCGACAGCGTAGTGCCTGCCGTGCCGGCCCGCTACCCAGATCGGCCCCTAGCCGACCGACCCGGCTGAGCGACCCGCGCCGAAGCCGACTCAAGCCGAAGCCGACCCAACCCACCTCAGTGCCCGCTAGATCTCGACAACCTTATCCCACGCGAAAAGCGGATTTTCCAGCAAGCCGGTGCGTCGGTCGAGATAGCCGCGCGGATTGCAGACCACGCGCGTGCCATTCACGTTGTAGTCGAACGGCGTATGCGTGTGCCCATGAATCCACAGCGCGACAGGCGGGCCCACGAGGTCCGGCAAGTGATTGACGAAGCCCGCCGACACGAGGTCTTCCGCATAACGCTCGGCGAGACTCAGCCGATGCGGCGCGTGATGCGTGACGACGATCGTCTTGCCGCCGAACGGCCTGGCGAGTTCGCCTTCCAGCCAGGCGCGTGCTTGCCGGTGCAGCGCGAGGGAGTCGTCGGGCGTGAAATCGCGCGTGGCGTCGTGGGTGTCGTGCGGCCAGTTCATCTGGATCAGCCCGCGGAAATCGAGCATGACCTTGCGCGACGCCTCGATCGATTCGGCGCGCGTGTCCGGGTCGTTCCCGTACAACGCGAAGTCGGTCCACAAGGTCGTGCCGAGCACGCGCCACCGGCCTTGCGGGTCGACCAGCGCGGCGTTGTTCAGCACGTGCACGTTATCGACCTGCGCGGCCGCGTCGTAGAGCGCGGCGTCAAGCGCGCTGAACTCGCCGTCGTAGTACTCGTGGTTGCCGGGCACGTAAACCACCGGCACGGTGCCGTCGAAAGTCTGCGCGGCCCAGCGCGGTCCGGCCGCGTGATTGTGGATGTCGCCGGCCAGCACGATCAGATCCGCCTGCGCATGCGGGATCAGCTCGGGCTCGTCGTTCTCCAGATGCAGATCGGACAGCACTCGAATCTTCACGACCACAACTCCTGGAAGTGGCTCCGCAAGGGAGCGCGGAGCATCAGACTCTAGCGTAGCACCTTGCCCGGATTCATCAGATTCAGCGGATCGAGCGCGCGTTTGACGGCGCGCATCAATTGCACTTCGACGTCCTGCTTGTAGTGCATCGCCTCGTCGATCTTCAACTGGCCGAGCCCGTGTTCCGCGCTGATGCTGCCGCGATGCCGGTGCACGCTGTCGTAGACGATCTGGTTGATCGGGCTCTGGTATTGCTCGAGGAACGTTTTAGCGTCGCCGCCCTCGGGCGCCTGCACGTTGTAATGCAGATTGCCGTCGCCGAGATGGCCGAACGTCACCATGCGCGCGCCGGGCACGGCCTGCGCGATCGCCGCGTCGGTTTCCTCGATGAAGTGGCCGATGCGCGAGATCGGCACCGCGATATCGTGCTTGATGTTCAGGCCTTCCTCGGCCTGGGCGAGCGGAATGTGTTCGCGCAGATTCCAGAACGCGCGCGACTGGCTGAGATTTTCCGCGACCACCGCGTCTTGCACCAGGCCGTCTTCGAGCGCTGTTTCCATCAGACACTCGAACAGTCCGCGCGCATGCTCCTCGCTTTCGCTGTCCGACAGTTCGAGCAGCACGACTTGCGCGTGCGGCTCGGCGAACGGATAGCACATCTGCTCGAAATGCCGGCCGACGAGGCGCAGGCAGAAATCCGACATCAATTCGAAGCCGGTCAGGAGCGGCCCGGCGATGCGCTGCGTGAGCGACAAAAAGTCGAGCGCGGCGTACGGCGAAGCGAGCGCGGCGAGCGCCGTGACGCGCGCAGCCGGTTGCGGATGCAACTTGAGCACGGCGGCGGTGATGATGCCGAGTGTGCCCTCCGCGCCGATGAACAGGTCGCGCAGATCGTAGCCGGTATTGTCCTTGCGCAGTCCGCGCAGGCCGTCCCACAGTTCGCCTTGCGGCGTGACCACTTCGAGGCCGAGGCACAACTCGCGCGCATTGCCGTAGCGGAGCACGCCGGTGCCGCCCGCGTTGGTGGCGAGATTGCCGCCGATCGTGCAGCTGCCTTCGGCGGCGAGGCTCAAGGGGAAGAGGCGGCCGGCCTCGTCGGCGTGCTTCTGCACTTCGGCGAGCATGACGCCGGCTTCGACCGTGATCGTATTGTTGTGCGGATCGATGTCGCGCACCCGGTTCAGACGCCGCAAGCTGATGACCGCCTGCGTGCCGCTTGCGTCCGGCGTGGCGCCGCCGGCGAGTCCGGTGTTGCCGCCTTGCGGAACCAGCGCGATGCGATGTTCGACGGCGAGCTTCACGAGCGCCGCGACTTCGTCAGGCGTGGCCGGGCAGAGCACCGCGCACGCCGCGCCGGTGTAGCGGCGGCGCCAGTCGGTCAGGTACGGGGCGGTGTCGTGCGGAGCGGTCAGCACCTGTGCGGCGCCGATGGCGTCGCGGCAGGCGGTGAGGAAAGCGATTTGGGTCATGTTGGTCGGTCAGCGTATTCGGGCGGAAATGTCTGGTGAGGCGCAGCGTTTTCGTCAGCCGGTGCTGTTGGGCTGCTTTGCGGGCTGGTTGGCGGCCTGTTTTGCAGACCGCTTCGCCGCGCGTTTGAACGGCGCGACGTAGGCCAGCGTGCAGACGAAAAAGACCACGGAGAGTGCGGCTTCCAGCCAGCCGAGACCGGCGCTCAGCCCGCGGTCGCTCCAGCCGCGCACAATGCCTTCGGCAAAATACAGCAGGATCAGCATCGACGCCCATTGCAGCGTATAAAGCCGGCGCCGCCAGACGCCGGGTAGCGCGAGCAGCAGCGGCACAGCCTTGAGCACGAGCGCCGAACCGCCGGGACGCAGCGGCGCGAGCCACCATTCCCACGCGACGGACAGGGCGATCAGCGCCACCAGGGCAGTGGTGGCGCCGAACGCGGCAGCGCGATTTCGCGGCACGGGCATGGCGGCCGTGGTCACGGGCGCCTGCGCTGCGGTATCGGCGTCAGACGCGGCGGCCGGTTGGGCGTGCGGCTCGCTCACGGCCTTTCGCTCATGGATGCCGCCGTGCGCGCGACGCGTGCACCGAGCGCGATGGCGAGCGTCTTCTCGTCCGCCGAAATGCCTTGTTCGGCGCTGCCCGCGCGCGCGAAATGCGACGCGCCGTACGGAGTGCCACCGGTTTGCGTGGTGCTCAAAGCGCTCTCCGTGTACGGAATGCCGACGATCAGCATGCCGTGATGCAGAAGCGGCAGCATCATGGAAAGCAGCGTCGATTCCTGGCCGCCGTGCAAACTGCCGGTGGACGTGAACACGCAAGCGGGTTTGCCGGAGAGCGCGCCGGAAAGCCACTGCGGCGTGGTGCCGTCGAGAAAGTATTTGAGCGACGCGGCCATGTTGCCGAAGCGGGTAGGCGAACCGAGCGCCAGACCGGCGCATTCCTCGAGGTCGCGCAGTTCGACGTAGGGCGGGCCCTCGGCGGGAATATCGGGCTGGGTCGCTTCGCAGACGGTGGACACGGCCGGCACGGTACGCACGCGCGCCTGCATGCCGGGGACGCTGTCGACGCCGTGCGCGATCGCCAGCGCGAGCTCGCGCGTGGCGCCGTGACGGCTGTAATAGAGCACGAGAATGTCTTTCATAGGCCTCATCGGTGAACGGGTATTATAGGGGCTGGGTCCGCTCTACAGGCCACCCATAGCCGTTCGGCCAGGTCTCGCGCGCGGTCCTGAAACACCGGTACACGAAGCAAGGAGGTGGGGTTTGTTGTCCAGGGTGCGTTTCGATCTCGACACGCTCAAACGGCTCGCGCAATTTGCCGCGCAGCGCAGCAGCGAAGACCGCATTCCGCAGGTGGCCGGCAGCCTCACGTTCACCACCATGCTCTCGCTCGTGCCGCTCGCCACGGTCGCGTTCGCGCTGTTCACCGCGTTTCCGATCTTTGCTTCGTTCCAGATGTCGCTGCAGATATTTCTTGCCGACCATCTGATGCCCGCGCAGCTCAACAGTCAGATCTTCAACTATCTGAACCAGTTTGCTTCGAAGGCGAAGGGCCTCACGACCATCGGTATGATTTTTCTGTTCGTCACCGCCGTGATGACGATGATGACGGTCGAATCCGCCTTCAACGTGATCTGGCGCGTGCGCAAGGCGCGGCCGATCGCGCAGCGCATTCTGGTGTATTGGGCGATCATCACGCTCGGGCCGATTCTGATCGGCGTGAGTTTGTCGATTTCATCGTACCTGTTCACGCAATCCATGACCTTTACGGCGGCGCAACGCATGACGCCGGTCATCGAGTGGGCGCTCACCGGCGCCGCGCTGCCGCTCACGGCGCTCGCCTTCACGATTCTCTACGTCTACCTGCCGAATTGCCGGGTGGAGTGGCGCGACGCGGTGATCGGCGGCGTGACCGCGGCGATCGCCTTCGAACTGGCGAAGCGCGGCTTCGGGTACTACGTACGGCGCATTCCGACCTACACCGCGGTGTACGGCGCATTCGCGGCCGTGCCGCTGTTCCTGGTGTGGATGTACCTGTGCTGGTTCATTACGCTCGCGGGCGCGATGATCGCGTCCGCGTTGCCGGCCATTCGTATCGGCCAGTTTCACCGGCCCACTTTCGAGGGCAGCAATCTGTTCGACTCGCTCGAACTGCTCGCACGGCTCTCGGAAGCGCGTGAAGCAGGCAAGCGCGGCTATACCGTGCCCGAGCTTTCGCGGATGCTTCGTCGCGATATGGACACCACGATCAACCTGCTGCAAAAGCTCGAAGAGATCGAGTGGATCGCGCGCTTGCAGGAGGATGGCATGCGTCCGCATTTCCTCCTGCTGGCGAATCCGGCGCAAATCACGGTGGAGCGCCTGTTCGCGCTGTTCGTGATCGACCGCGCGGAACTCGAGTATCAGCTCCAACTGGCGTCCACCCGCGTGGATGGGCAGATGTTGCTGGCGGCGCTGGAAAACGACAAGCTGAAAGTCACACTCGCCGCGTTGCTGACGGCGCGCGCGGCCGCTCGTGGGGCGCGTGCCGAGCAGAGCGAATCCGGTACGCCTTCCATGCCGCATCAGGCGGCTTGAGCCGCGCGGAGTGCGTACTGGTCGGCGCTGAAGCTACCGCATCGCTACAACGAAATCTTCCCGACGCAGATGTCCTTGAACATCACCCAGTCGCCCATCAGGCTATAAAGCGGATGCCGGAAGGTAGCCGGTCGGTTCTTCTCGAAGAAGAAATGCCCGACCCAGGCAAAGCCGTATCCGCAGATCACGGCAGCGGGCAGCCATAGCCAGTCGCCGGTGGCGAGCGCCATGGCGAGACAGCCGATCACGCCGAGCGATCCCACGAAATGCAGCCGCCGCGAGACCGTGTTGCGATGCTCGCTCAGGTAGTACGGATAGAACTCCGCGAAACTCGCGAAGTGATCGGTGTGCGCGGTTTGAGCCATCACGGCCTCCGGATTGCGACGCTTCTCGATGCTTAAGCGTGCGCGCCAACAGGCCAGACACACGCGCTCGAAGCAGGACAGGCTTGATCCATTGTGCGGCTATCGGGCGACGCGCGCAACCTGGCCGTTCGGCCGATGGCGCGCCGCTTCTCACGCGGCTATCGTGACGACTCGCAACGTTTATCGGATCTCGCGAGGCGCACCGGAAGCGAAGCTGAAGAGGGCGTCGAGCGTGGCGTCCGGTTGCTCGGTCATGAGCGCGTGGCCTGCTTCGAGCGTGACCGTGTCGACCGGCACACCGGCTTGCGCCAAGGCGCCAGCAAGCGCTTTGGCCGCGCGCGGCGGTGTCATCGCATCGCGCCGGCCGACGATCAGGCGTGCCGCACAGCGCAGCTGCGCGGCGCGGGTGAGGCCGTCCGCGTAGCTGTTGCAGGCGGCGAAGTCGGTGTGGAACAGGTTCGGCTCGCCGCTTGCCGAGACACGCTCCATCAAGCGCTGGTTCATGCCGTGCAGCCAGAAGCCGGGGCCGGGGCAGGAGGGTTTGGCTGCGAAGGTCGAATGCGACCACTCGTTGACCATGCCGATCGCTTCGGGTTCACGGTGCAATGCGGCGTCGAGTAAGGCGTCGGAGACGGCCATCGGAATCGCCGTGGCGAGCAGGGCGAGGTGGGTTGCCCGCTCCGGATAGCGGCCAGCGAAGTCGAGCGCGATCAGCGAGCCCATGCTGTGGCCGGCCACGAAAGCGCGTTGCACGCCGGCGGCGTCGAGCAGCGCGGCGAGCCAGTCGGCCATGGCGGGCACCGTGGTCAGAGCCGGGCCCGCGCTGCGGCAGTGGCCGGGCAGATCCACGGCCAGCACGCTAAAGCCGTGATGCGCGAAGTAGCGGGTTTGCAGCGCCCACACGCTGTGATCGTGCTCGGCGCCGTGGATGAAGACAGCGGTCGGCAGGCTCGCATCGAACGGTTTGCCGCCGGTGTAGGCGTAGGCGGGTTTGCCTTGAACAGTGAGGATCATGCGGACTCCGGGCGAGGTTGGGCAGCCGTGCCGGATGCACCGGATACACCGGGTGCGCCGCCGCGCGGCGCGCCCGAACCGCTCGCTTTCTGCGCGGCCTTCAGCGCGCGCTTGAGGTCGTCGATCAGATCGTCGGGATCTTCGAGGCCGATCGAGAGGCGGATCGTGCCTTCCGCAATGCCGGCCGCGGCGAGTGCGGCGGCGTCCATGCGAAAGTGCGTGGTCGATGCGGGATGGATCACCAGCGAGCGCGCGTCGCCCACGTTCGCGAGATGCGAGAACAATGAGAGCGCTTCGATGAAGGCGCGTCCGGCGGCGCGGTCGCCGCGCAGATTGAAGCTGAACACCGCGCCGGCGCCGCGCGGCAGCAAACGTTTCGCGAGCGCGTGGTCCGGGTGCGTCGGCAACTCCGGGTAGGCGACGGATTCGACCGCCGCGTGACCGGCGAGAAATTCGACCACGCGGCGCGTATTGGCGACGTGCCGTTCCATCCGCAAAGGCAGCGTCTCGATGCCTTGCAGCAGTTGCCACGCGGCCTGCGGATGCAGGCATGCGCCGAAGTCGCGCAGGCCTTCGCGGCGCGCTCGCAGGAGGAACGGCGCGACGGTGCTTTCCTCGCTGAACACCATGCCGTGAAAGCCGTCGTAGGGCTCGGTGAATTCGGGGAAGCGCCTGGAGGCTTCGAAGTCGAAGGTGCCGCCGTCCACCAGCACGCCGCCGATCGTCGTGCCGTGGCCGCCGAGAAATTTGGTGGCCGAGTGATAGACGAAGTCCGCGCCGTGTTCGAACGGTTTGAGCAGATAAGGCGTGGTGAAGGTCGAGTCGACTAGCAGAGGCACGCGGTGCTCATGCGCGATCTGCGCCACGGCGGCGATGTCGAGCACGTCGAGGCCCGGATTGCCGAGCGTCTCGCCGAACAGCAGCCGCGTGTTCGGGCGCAGCGCGGCGCGCCACGCGTCGAGGTCGCCTGGCTTGACGAAGGTCGTCTCGATACCGAAGCGCCGCAACGTGTAGTGCAGCAGATTGTGCGAGCCGCCGTACAGCGCGCTGGAGGCAACGATATGCGAGCCCGCACCCATCAGCGTGGCGATGGCCAGATGCAAGGCCGCTTGGCCGCTCGCCGTGCCGATCGCGCCCGCGCCGTTTTCCAGCGCGGCGACGCGTTCCTCGAACACGGCCACGGTCGGGTTCGAGATGCGTGAATAGACGTGACCGGCGCGCTCCATATTGAAGAGCGCCGCGGCGTGGTCCGAGTCGCGGAACGAAAACGAGGTAGTCTGGTAAATCGGCGTGGCGCGCGCGCCGGTTGTCGGGTCGGGAGCAGCGCCGGCGTGCAGCGCAAGCGTGTCGAAACGGTTCGCGGACATGCTGGGCGGCGGGGCCACGGACGGCCTCGCGAAAGGTGAAAGTGGCGGCCATCCTATCACCGGCATGCGGCGCTTCAAGCGCGGTTTTCCCGATGCGCGTACGCTCGGAATTACGGGTTCGAACCTGCGAACGCCCGCTGCGCCTTGGTGGGCGGGCCGCTTTCCTTTTATGGGTCTTTCCGCTAGGATCGAAAAACATCGATGCATTACCAGCTTAGCGGGCATTACGGGAGACAAATCATGCGAGTCAGCGACATCCTCAAAGTCAAAGGCAACACCCTATTCACGGTCACGCCGGATACCACGCTGCACGACGCAGTCAATGCCATGGCCGAGCACGACATCGGCTCGCTGGTGGTGATGGAATACGGCGACCTCGTCGGCATGCTGACGTTTCGCGAAATCATTCTGACGCTGAGCGAGAACGGCGGCAGCGTCGGCACCTCCACGATCCGCAAGGTCATGGACGACCATCCGCTCACCTGCACGCCGGAAACGGATGTCAACGAAGTCCGCCGCATGATGCTCGAACATCACGTGCGTTATCTCCCGGTGATGGAAAGCCGCACGCTGATGGGTGTGATCTCGTTCTACGACGTCGCCAAGGCGGTGGTCGAAGAGCAGGGTTTCGAAAACCGCATGCTCAAGGCATATATCCGCGACTGGCCGGAAGAACAGCAGGACCAGCAGCCGGCGCGTTAATGCGCGGCGATTCACTGCGACGCGCTAGCCGTTGCTGTGAGCGCGAAGAGGCAGTCAAGGCGCGCGCGAAAGCGTGCGCTTTTTTTGTGTCCGGCGCTGGGTTTGGCCTCATGTCCTGCTTTGTATCCAGTTCTTGGGCTGGCTTGATGTCAAAGCCGGTGCGAGCTTGCGTGATCGCTTTGCAGTCCGGCGCCGGGTGCTGCCCGCTGACCCGCCCGCGCGCGAAACCGCGCATGGAGCTTACTTCTTTGTCGTTCTTTTAGCCTGTTCACGGAACTTCATGAGCGATCGTCCGTTACCTGCCGCCCGCCGCGCCGCCCGTCAACAAGAAGCGCACGAATCCCAGTTCCGGCTGCTCGGCCAGCGTCGCTTCGCGCCGTTTTTCTGGACCCAGTTCCTCGGCGCGATGAACGACAACGTGTTCAAGATCGGCTTCACGTCGCTCGTCACGTATCAGGCGGCGCGCTTTTCCGGAGTCGATCCGAAAACGGCAGCGTTCCTGATCTCGGCCATCTTCATTCTGCCGTTTGTGCTGCTGTCGGCCACCTCAGGCCAGATCGCCGACAAGTACGACAAGGCGATGCTCACGCGCTTCGTCAAGAGCTTCGAAATCGTGGTGATGCTGATCGGCGGCGCGGGTTTCTGGCTGCATAGCGCACCGCTTTTGTACCTGTGCACGTTTCTGATGGGCGTCCATTCCACCGTGTTCGGACCGGTCAAATACTCGTACCTGCCGCAGCATCTGTCGAAGGCAGAACTGGTCGGCGGTAACGGCATGGTCGAAATGGGCACCTTCGTGGCGATCCTGATCGGCACGATCGTCGGCGGCGTGGGCGCCGGTTTCGTCGAACACGGCGCAGTGGTGCTCGCCTGCGCGTGCGTCGCGATCGCGGTTGTAGGGCGCGCGGTGTCGAGCTTCGTGCCGCTCACGCCGGCGCCGCAAGCCGATCTGCGCATCAACTGGAATCCGGTCAGCGAAACGTGGCGCAACCTCAAGCTGGCGCACGAAAACCGCACCGTGTTTCTGAGTCTGCTCGGCATTTCCTGGCTGTGGTTCGTCGGCGCGATCTTCCTGTCGTCGTTTTTCAGCTTCGCGAAAAATGTGCTGTCCGCCGATCCGGACGTGGTGACCGTCCTGCTCGGCACCTTCTCGATCGGCATCGGCCTTGGCTCGCTGATGTGCGAAAAGCTCTCGAAGCGGCGCATCGAAATCGGCCTCGTGCCGCTCGGCTCGATCGGCATGAGCGTGTTCGCGATTGATCTGTTTTTCGCGAGCCACGCGCTGCAGCTGCCGGGGCATCTGCTGAGCGTCGGCGAGTTCATCGTGCGGCCGGCCCACTGGCGCGTGCTGGCCGATCTGTTCCTGCTCGCCATGTTCGGCGGCCTCTACAGCGTGCCGTTGTATGCGCTGATCCAGAGCCGCAGCCAGCCGAGCCACCGTGCGCGCATCATCGCGGCGAACAATATTCTGAACTCGCTGTTCATGATCGTTTCGTCGCTGATGGCCGTCGCCCTGACCTCGGCGGGCTTCAGCATTCCGGCGATTTTCCTCGTCACCGCGCTGCTCAATATCGTCGTGGCGACCTACATCTACTCGCTCGTGCCGGAATTTCTGCTGCGCTTCATCGCCTGGGTGCTGGTGCACACGTTCTACCGGATTCGCCTCGTGCATGCCGAGCGGATTCCGGAAGAGGGCGCGGCCGTGCTCGTGTGCAACCACGTGAGTTTCGTGGACGCGATCGTCATCATGGCCGAGAGCCCGCGGCCGATCCGTTTCGTGACGGACCACGAGATCTTCAAGACGCCGTTCGCCGGCTGGGTGTTCCGTCACGCGAAGGCGATTCCGATCGCGCCGGCGCATCAGGATGCGCAGATGCTGACGCGCGCCTATGAGCGCTGCGCGCAGGCGCTTGCCGAAGGCGAACTGGTTTGCATCTTTCCGGAAGGCAAGCTCACCCGAACCGGCGACATGAATCCGTTCCGTCACGGCGTGACCGAGATCATCCGGCGCACGCCGGCGCCGGTCATTCCGATGGCGCTGCGCGGCCTGTGGGGCAGCGTGTTTTCGCGCGCCAACGACGCGCGCTGGCCGCGGCCGATCCATAAGGGCGTCATGAGCCGTCTCACGCTGGCGGTAGGGGAGCCGATCGAGCCGGCGTTGGCGACGCCTGAAAAGCTGCAGGAGATCGTCACCGAGTTGCGCGGGGCGCGGAAGTAGCGCGGCAAGGGTGCTGAAGCTCGGTAGCGGCAGCACGGGAAACGAAAACGTGACCGCACGGGCAGAGAGAGCTTGCAAAAGGTGGCGGCATGACCGCGCGGGCCAGGGCAGGCGGTGCGCAATATCGGCGCGGAAGTTCCCGCCTTGCGATGTTTTGCGCACCCGCTAGCTGCGTGACTGACCAGGCAACAGGCGACGCAAGCGTCTTGGGCGACTATTCCTACCCGGCATAGCGTACGTCCCGACAAGCCAGGTGATCCGGCGGGAAGCGGCCGCGCATGCACACCTTGGCCGATCGGCCAAAACGACCGCGCGGCGCGGTCCAGCCGCCACGAGGCTGGCATAATACTGCTTTCCCCGCATTTCTTTGGACGACGCCCATGTCCGGCAACACGCTCGGTACGCTTTTCACTGTCACGACCTTCGGCGAATCGCACGGCCCCGCTATCGGCTGCGTGATCGACGGCTGCCCGCCGGGCATGGCGCTTAGCGAAGCGGACATCCAGTTCGAACTCGACCGCCGCAAGCCTGGCACGTCGCGCCACGTCACGCAGCGCCAGGAAGACGACAAGGTCGAGATCCTGTCGGGCGTGTTCGAAGGCCTGACCACCGGCGCGCCGATCGCGCTCATGATCCGCAACACGGACCAGCGCAGCAAAGACTACGGCAATATCGCCGACACGTTCCGCCCGGGCCATGCCGACTACACCTACTGGCAGAAATACGGCATCCGCGACTATCGTGGCGGCGGCCGTTCATCGGCACGTCTCACGGCGCCGACGGTGGCCGCGGGCGCAGTCGCCAAGAAGTGGCTGCGCGAGAAGTTCGGCACCGAGATTCGCGGTTATATGGCCGCGCTCGGCGAGATCGACGTGCCGTTCGTCGACTGGGTGCACGTGCGCGAGAACCCGTTTTTTGCGCCCAACGCGGAGATCGTGCCGCAACTCGAAGCGTATATGGACGCGCTGCGCAAGGAAGGCGACTCGATCGGCGCGCGCATCAACGTTGTGGCGTCCGGCGTGCCGGTCGGCCTCGGCGAGCCGCTGTTCGATCGTCTCGACGCGGACATTGCGCACGCCATGATGGGCATCAACGCGGTGAAGGGCGTCGAGATTGGCGCGGGCTTCGCCAGCGTCGCGCAACGCGGTTCGGTGCATGGCGACGAATTGACGCCGGAGGGCTTCGTCGGCAATCACGCGGGCGGTGTGCTCGGCGGTATTTCGACCGGACAGGACGTGACGGTGTCGATCGCGATCAAACCGACTTCGAGCATTCGCACGCCGCGCCGCTCGATCGACAAGGCGGGGCAACCGGTCATCGTCGAAACGTTCGGACGGCATGACCCGTGCGTCGGCATTCGCGCCACGCCGATCGCCGAATCCATGCTCGCGCTGGTGCTGATCGACCATGCGCTGCGCCATCGCGCGCAATGCGGCGACGTCGCCGTCAGCACGCCGAAGATCGCGGCGAGCGCGCCTTAACGGGCCTGTTTCAGGCGTCTCTGTACCTGTTCTGCGTGAGCAGTGCCGTCTCTATGACCGATCTCAATTTCGGGCCGTCAGCGAGCCACCTCGCGGGCCTGCGTGCGCGTGCCGCCGCGCCCGATGCCGCCGCCGGCGATTGCCTGGCGTTCGGTCAGGCGCTGTTGCAACACGCCGGCCGTGACAAGGCGAACCAGCGCGAGGCACTTGCTGCACTGGTGCGCGCCTATCAACTCGATCCTTCCTGCGAACCCACGCTGCTGCATACGATTGCGCAAACGGCCTTCGTGCTACGCGACTGGCCGCTGGTCGACTCGGCCACCAGCCTGCTGCTCTCGCGCGATGCCGAAGACGCCAACGCGCTGATCTGGCGCGCGGCGGCCGTTCAGCAACGCGACGACTTCGCCACGGCCGAGGCGCTGTTGCGTGAAGCGGTGCGTGTCGTTCCCGGCAATCCGGTGGCGCTTCACAAGCTGGCGTTGTGCATCAAGGAGCAGGCGCGGTTCGGCGAGGCCGAGGCGTTGCTGCGGCAAGTCCTGACGCTCTCGCCGGATAATGCCCATGCATTGTTCGATCTGTCGGAACTCGAGATTCGCAGCGGACGCTTTGTCGAAGGCTGGGCGCATTACGAGTCGCGCATCGCGTTTGCCGCAGGCGAACTGAATAACGCGCAGCAGGCGCTCGCGGCGATCAGCGCGCATTGGCAGGGCGAATCGCTTGCGGGCAAAACGTTGGTGGTCTACGGCGAGCAAGGCAATGGCGATTGCCTCTGGGCGGTGCGCTTTCTGCCGCTGCTGGCCGAGCGGGCGCGGCGCGAGGGCGGCCGGGTGATTTTCGGCCATGACGGACCCTTGCGGCATTTATTCGAACGGATGCTGCCCGCCGATTTGCCTCTCGAAACGAGCCTGGAGACACAGCCGGATTTTCACTGCGGGCTGATGAGCCTGCCGCTGCGGCTCGGGATTTTCGGCGCAACGGGATGGGGCGCGCCGTACTTAAGCGCTGATCCAGCGCGTGAGCAGACATGGCGCGAACGAGTCGAAGCGCACACGGCCGGCAGGCAAGGCAATCGCAAGGTCGGGCTGGTGTGGAACGGCAATCCGGACCATGTTCGCGACATGCGGCGTTCGGTGCCCGTCGAGCAAATCGAACCGCTGTTGAACGTGCCTGGCGTGAGTTATTTTGCGTTGTC
Organism: Paraburkholderia sp. RL17-373-BIF-A; assembly: GCF_046030175.1. Taxonomy (NCBI): domain Bacteria; kingdom Pseudomonadati; phylum Pseudomonadota; class Betaproteobacteria; order Burkholderiales; family Burkholderiaceae; genus Paraburkholderia; species Paraburkholderia sp. RL17-373-BIF-A. The sequence goes on along the minus strand of NZ_JARESO010000064.1, from coordinate 402 downwards.
GCCGGGGCGCGGGGAGACGGTTGCGCAGTGGCGCGCCAAGGGTCTCGACGTCGTGGATCTGACGCATCATTTTCAGTCCGGCTTCGACGATGTCGCGGCGTTGCTGACGAATCTGGATATGGTGGTCACGATCGACAGCGGGCCCGCGCGTCTGGCGGGAGCGCTTGGCGTGCCGACCTGCTTGATGATCGATCACGTGTCCGCCTGGTTTTGGGGCGATGGCTCGCCGGAGACGGCGTGGTACGACTCGGTTGAACTGGTTCGACAGCCGCGCGTCGGCGACTGGGCGCCCGTTGTGGCGAAGGTGCGCGAGCGGATTGAAGCGGTGGGGCGGCGTTGAGTTTTTTGCCTTCACAGCGCGAGCATTCAGAAGCAGGCGCTGCGAAGGCAAGTGAAGCATCG
>NZ_JARESO010000063.1:0-48757 GCF_046030175.1 Paraburkholderia sp. RL17-373-BIF-A | reverse complement strand
GGCCATGGATATGCGATGACCGCAACCTGCGAACGGTATGTTGAATGTCGTGTGGCTCGGTGACACAGTCAAGATTCTCTGGGCCATGGCTGACGGGCTCTGCGTGTTCAGCAAGCGGCTTGAGAGCGGACACTTTGTCTGGCCCGAGGCTGACAGCGGCAAGATCCACCTGACGCAGGCTCAACTGTCGATGCTTCTCGAAGGCATCAACTGGAAGCAGCCTTCCCGAACGCGCACGCCACTGTCGATGTTGTAAACCGCGCGGGAGGTGCGTAAACTCCCACGCATGTCTGATACTGCGCCGCTTCCTGACGACATCGATGCCCTGAAGGCGATGCTGGCCGAGGCCCGGGCATTGCTTGCCGAGCGGGACCTCGTTATCGAGCAGCTCAAGGCCCAGATCGACAAGCTCAGGCGCATGCAGTTCGGCCGCAAGTCCGAGCAGCTGGACCGGCAGATCACGCGGCTCGAGACCGAGCTGGAGGACCTGACTGCTGCGCGCGGTGTAGCGGACATGCGACGCGCTCACTCTCGTGCGAACGCGTCGACCGCTACCGGCGAAGCCGCTTCGAAGGAAGCCCTGCCGTCTCATCTGTCGCGCGAGGATCACGTGCTCGAGCCGCAACCGGAGTGTCCGGATTGCGGTCAGCCGATGCAGGCACTTGGCGAGGACGTGTCCGAGCAGCTTGCCCGGGTCGCCGCGGCATTCAAGGTAATCCGCACGATCCGTCGCAAGATGGTCTGTCCGTGCTGCCACAAGATCACGCAGCCACTGATGCCGGGCTTGCCAATTGAGCGCAGCATCGCTCACCCGAGCCTGCTGGCCGACATTCTCGTTTCGAAATTCGCGGATCATCAACCGCTGTACCGGCAATCGCAGATCGCGGCACGCGATGGTGTCAACCTCGATCCGGCCAGCACGGGCCGGTGGGTCGGCCAGTGCGAGGCGCTGTGCGAGCCGCTGACCGAGGCACTGCGCCGCAACACGATGGCGGCATTCAAGCTGCACGCGGATGACACCCCGATCCCGGTGCTCGCGCCCGGCAACAAGAAGACGAAGACGGGACGCCTCTGGGTCTACGTGCGCGATGATCGCCGCTCGGGTTCCACCGAACCGGCATCGGTCTGGTTCGCGTACTCGCCGAACCGGCAAGGCATCCATCCGCAGACGCATCTGGCCGGCTTCAAGGGCATCCTGCAGGCGGACGCCTTCGCCGGCTTCAACGAGCTGTTTACCGATGGTACCGTTCGCGAGGCTGCATGCTGGGATCACGCCAGGAGAAAGCTCTACGATGTCCATGTCCGCACGCCGTCGCCGACAACGAAGGAGGTGCTTGACATGATCGGCGAGCTCTACGGCATCGAAGCCAGCATTCGCGGAAGACCAGCAGACGAACGGCTGCGCGTGCGACAGCAGAAAAGCAAGCCTCTGCTCGGTACCATCGAGACGTGGATGAAAGCCACGCTCGCAAAGCTGTCGAAGAAGTCGGAGACGGCCAAGGCGATCAACTACTCGCTCAACCAGTGGAACGCGCTTACGCTCTACTGCGAAGACGGCCGGGTCGAGATCAGCAACGTACTCGCCGAAAATGCCCTGCGCTGCGTCGCGCTCGGACGAAAAAATTTTATGTTCGCTGGCTCCGACTGCGGGGGCGAGCGTGCAGCCGCAATGTATTCGCTCATCGGGAGCTGCAAACTCAACGGCATCGATCCACGCGCGTACCTGACCCACGTGCTTACTCACATCGCAGACTACAAGGTCAACCGCATCGACGAGCTGTTGCCATGGAACGTCGCGGACAGGTTGCGCAAATCGGCCGGCCCACCAGTGGGCGCCACGTAACGAGGGCAATCCGGGGAGATCCAGATGCATCCTGTCCATGATTGGAGATCGCGGACAGGATCTCCCCCAATCTCTCCGTTAAACCCATCATCATCGACGCGCGCGCGAAAGTCACCTACGGCCGTCGCGAGGTGCTTACCGATCACCTGACCGTCCTTGTACCAGGTAATGTCAAGCGTCTGGACTGTCGTTGCCCCGTGGGCGCTCGCGATTAGGCTTGCTGCGACTGCCGTCGCGAACAACGTTTTGCGTACGAATTGCATATTGGTTCTCCGTTTCAACGTGATGTGTAGTTGTTTGAGTCATATCCGCGAGGGATGCGGCCCAGGGGTGATCAGGGCAATGTGCTGTTCAAAAAAATCAGAGGCTAGGGCAAAGCGACTCTGGTGCGGTGTCTCATCCGGCATTGCCTGCCGGTTGGTAAGCCGGCCGTCGCTGAGCATGCAGAAGCAGAGCCCGTCGAAGGCGGCTTCCTGTGCTGCGGCTTCCCAGTCGCGGGTGTGGTAACTCACGCTGGTTTTTGAATGAGCGTCACGCCGAAGCGGCGGAGCCGTCCGCGCGTTTGCGTGGCAACACGATAGCCAGCGTCACTGCGAGCCAACTGCTGATCGCTACGCAAAAGAAACCGATAGCTGTGTTGCGCCAAACGCGGCGCGCTGTGTTTTCGACGTCCGCGCGAGTCTGCGCAAAGGTGGTTTGCGCGAGCTTTATCCTCTGCTGCAAAGCTTCGGACGAACTCAGGCCGTGTCTTGTCAGTAGCAGCGACCCATCCACAGCGGGAAGGCTCCGGACGTCACCGCTGAGCTGTGACAGCCTCACCATGTCTACTTCAATGAGGGACGCTCTTGTCAGAGCGGAGCCATTCTCCAGGTAGGCTTCGACCATGTTGATCACCGTGAAGGGCATGGCGATCGAAACGGCTACAGCGACCCACCTGATTGCATCCTTTACCTTCATTTATCCATTCGAACCTCGGCCAGATTTTTACCCATGGGCAGACTACTAACGAAGAATGACGCTGTTTTCCTGCCTCTTTTCAAGGGTCGCATTACATTGGACTTTCGAACTGCCAGTCGTTTCAACAGTCCGGTGCCGAAAGGACGGCGATTTGCGGTGTCTTTGCAAGCCGCGCGACAACGTAGTAGTCGGAAAATAAGACCGTGCCCGCCCTTGATGGGTGAACTTCTATCGATCCGCATGAAATTTAGTCAACGCGCCACGCTGTCCATCCTCACCATCGCCGTGCTCACGTCGACGGCGACGATCGGCCTCGCTGGATTCCAGTTGCAACCCCAGCGCGCAGCGGTGGGCGTCGTGATTGATACGGCAATCGTCTCTGAACTCACGGGCGTGTCGGATGCGATCCGGGATATGCCGCCCGCACTCCGTTCGGGTGTGCTCGCCCGTCACGACGTGCGCTCCGAACAGGCGCTAGCCCAGTCACTTGCCGCACAGCGTGCGAACCTTGCTGCGGCGGAAAGAGAACGCGCCGAAGAGATTGCCGTGCGCGACAAGCGCGCAATGTGGCTCATTGGCCTGGCCGTGTTCAACACATTCGTCATGGCAGTCGGCGCGATCTCGCTCTTCGACGCGTACGGAACAAAGCACCGGCACGCGCGACCGTGACCCGCATGCAACACGCGACAGACCAGCTACGCCCTGCCACGGGCTACTGCATCGAGACCCGCGCGTTGGCGCTGTCCAACGGCCATTTCCCCGGCCTCGTGCTCGAACGCACCTTCATCCGGGAGCACGTCGTTGACGGCGTGACCTTCCTCGAATTTCAGAACGCGACAGGCGCCCGCCACGTTATCGACGTCTCGACCATCGAGCGCATCATCCCGCTCGGGCGGATGGCCAGACACGGCGACGCTCTTCGTACCGCGGATGTCCAACCATGATCACGATCGTCTTCGAATTTGTCGATACAACGCGTGGACAAGGGGTCGGCGGCGCCACGGCGCTAGGACTCCCGGACTGCTGGATGGACGCACTCATCGGCGATGGGTATGTCGAGCAGCGCGACTACATTGCACCCGGCATACTGCGACGCATCGTTGCGCGCTTTCCGACCCAGCACCACCTCGACCAGTTCGCCAGCAGCGTTCGTCAGGTGAGCAAGCTGCTTGGGACACATGCCTTTCGCGGCAACGTAGGCAGCACGTGGCCGGGTTTTCTACAGAACTGACAGATGACAAACGTCCGGTTCGATGGCCTGGTAACATCCCTCGAAGAGGTGCAGGACAATCCCGCACGCTTCGCGACACGACTCGAGCGCGCGAAGCGGACGTCTGGCTACGCCGAGTGCCTTTGCCAGAGCGCGGGCGGGGGCAAGCCGCTTCGACTGGTCGTTCGCCGCTACGGCGCGCTCTTCCATCTCGCGCGCTGGCCAGACGAAGGTGTCTATCACAAGCGGGACATCTGTTCGTTCTTCGCCGAACCAACCGGATTGTGTGGCGCTTCTGGCATCGAGCAGGAAGCTATCCGCACGACGCATGCGGGACTCGATGCAAGATTAGACGTGTCCCTGACGGTGCGCACTGTCGGTACTGTTAGAAGCGAAAGCTCACCGGGCGACAATTCGCGCGCTGCGTCGCGCCGATCCGCACCGCTACTCGGTTTTTTGCAGCGCGTGTGGCAAGACGCTGGCCTGAACCATTGGTCAGGCGGAGCGCAGCGCAACTGGGGCACCTGCAGTGCACAGATCCTCGCGGTGCTCGGCGAAGGGAAGATGAACGGCAAGCCGGTTCAGGACGTCGTTCACGTCATGCGGCGCTATGAAGAAAGTGAACTGCCGACCATCAAGGCCGAGTTCGACGCCTTCCTGAGCCGGATCAGGACCACGCCGACAGAGTCGCGCCGCGGCGTCGTGATCGCGGAAATCAAGGCCATCGATCCTTCAAAGTATGGCTTCATCGTTCGCCTGCGTCAGACGTTCGAGACGTTCTATGCATCGAAAGCGCTTGTTGAAAGCGTTGCCCGTTCTTACCGGCACGCGTGGCCGATGATCGGCCAGCCGGAAGCCCGAGTCGTCGCCGTGCTCGTCGTTGAACGCACGAAGGACGGCAATCTGCGCGCGGTCGATCTCGCCCTGCAGCTTTGCAACCGCGCGTTCATCCCGTGCGACTCGAGCTACGAGGTCGATATGGCGAACCGTCTTGTGGACGAGCGGCGGCGGTTCGAAAAGCCGCTACGGCGGGACGAGGGCGACGACATGCTGCCCGACTTCCGTCTGACAGACACAGCGCGGCCAACCGCAATCGAGATCTATGGCATGGAAGCTAACGACGCATACCGCGCCCGCAAGTTGCAGAAGCAGGCGATCTACGCTTCGCGCCGTGAGCCATGCGTCGAATGGGTTCCACCATCGCCGCTCTCCTCGGTCGTGCTACCGTCGCCGACTTGACTTGCTGCCGATGCATATAGGGTGAGGCAGATATAGCCCGAACAGGATCGACAAAATGGAATCCAACTCTTTCTTTCTTCAGCGCGCTCTGGCCCGCGGTGCTGACTGGCACGTCAGCTATCCGGCACTCTGCATGGCAAGCTCGACCGATCCGGTCGACGAACGGCGCAAGCAGATCGTCGTCGCCGCTGCGGACGACACAACCGTGCGGATGGCCTTCTTCAGCTCTCTCGGCGCGATTCTCGACTTTCAGGCATCGTGGGACGAAATGGACGGCGCCACGCGCGGCTGGCTGAAGTTCACCACGCTGGAATCGGTGGTGGCTTCCGGAGGTCGCTGCGCTCGCAAGCATTGAGCGGCACGCCAACACGCCAACCGATGTGCGCTTTGCCGCCGGCAGCGGCCGCGTCGCGCCTTCTGACACGGACGCGTTCCGTCGTTATCTTGACACGATCGAGCAGCACTACCGGCGCGACGAAGCGATCTCCCGCAATCTGTTTGCGCCCGACGCCGCTTTTGACATAGCGTCCCGCGCCGTCGCCCCATAAACCCGTACTTTACCGCCCGGAAGCGCATGAGCAGTGTCCTCCCGTTCGCGCGCATGCGCGTCACCACAGACGATCGCACGCACCGCCCCGGCGAGTGCGCCCATCGCAATATCCGCCTCGACCCGCGGGGCGGAATCGTTACTTGCCGGGATTGCTCTGCCACGCTTACGCCCTTCTGGGCCCTCACGATGCTCGCTGACCAGTACGCCGTTGCACTCGCTCACATAGAGCGCCTGGAAACGAGGCTCGCGCGGGCGGACTCGCGCATCCTCGAACTGTCGGCCGAACTGGATTCCCGGCAGCCCACGAAAGACCCGTCCAAACCTTCCTCAACCTGACCTTGACTGAGGGCTGCTCCATGGTCGAATGGTGAACCATCTAACTGAAGGGCATCACCATGAAGCGAGACTTCCCTTGCGGGCACTCGGGCAAAGGCAAGTACTGCCATACCTGCGTCGCCATCACAAAAGCCAAGGAAGCCGAGGCGCTCGCGCGACAGCATAAGCGCCTCGCCAAGCAAGAACTGGCCGCAGCTGACCCGATCGACCTGTCCTGCGTGGCTCACCTGCCATCCCTTCAGAGAGAGGCTCGATCGATCCTCACGAAAGTGCGGGACGGCACTCACCCGTGCGCGCTCAAGGGAAAACCGATCCGCTCGTCGAACCGGCAGCTCCTCTCGGTGCCCGTTGGATACGCCTACCGCCTGGTGTTCGACTGTGAGTCATTGCGCCCTCTACGCCTCCTCTCGCACGAAGCGTACAACCACACAGCTGACGCCCTGAGCGGCTGACTTGCCGCAATTTGTGTTTATCCCTGTCGTTTTGCCCAGAAGCGCTGGTCGGGAGACATTACAATTCGACTATAAATACACTGTCCCCAGGAAGCGCCATGACCGATGAACTTTTCCCCTGCGCACACTGTGGCGGCAACTGGGCGTTCGGCTGGTCCCAACGAGTGATCGGTGGCCGCATCAGGCCTTCGACGGATTTCCTGCAGATCAATTCCAGCTCCGCCCCCGTGATGAACGATATGGAGGCGCGGTCGCTGTCGGAGCCGCCGACCGAGAAGCTTTGCTGCATCCTGTGCGACGACTGCGGGATGCAATCGCCGTGGATACCCGTCGGCGACGACAGGCACGCCGCACTCGATGAGGCCGGAAAGATATGGAATCAGCGATTGAACCGCCCGGCCGCGGCCGAGGGCGAATTGCTCGATCTCGTACGCAAAGAGATCTCGCCGATCGACGCGCCGTACATCCTCGATTTACTTAGTCGCACAACGGAGGACTGGGAGAAGCGCGGCCCGATTTTCTCAATGCTCGCGCAGAAGATTGTCGACGGGAAAATCACCACGCGCGATTTCTGGCCGATAGACCCGGTGCTCGAGGATGCCGCCCGTTATCGCACGCTGCAGCAGATGGCGCGCTTCGTCTACATCGATGGTGTGGCGTCCGTTCAGTTCCCACGCATTCCGGCGACCAGTGGTGACGAGGATTGCTCTTTTGAGACCCGGGTCTCAGCCGCCGTTGACGATCTCCCGGATCGCAACCGCTGGTGACTTGACTTCGCGGGAGCGGCGCCATACTGGACTGAACTCTCGCCACATCGGTGAGCGAACAACCACCGGTCGGAGAAAAACATGTCCCCAGTCGAATACATTCGTGCCGCGTACCGCCATCGCGAAAAGCTCGTTCCGCAGCTACTTACCGTGCTGGCCCTCGGAGTGATTTTCACGTATCACGCACTGACCAGCCCGGTCCTTGAATGGCTGCATTAGCCAAAAACAGTCCAAAAAATTAACCATGGTTATTTTTTTGCGAAAACGGACGTCATCAAGTGCCTGATTAGTCAGCTTTTTTTGCCGCCCACCTCCGTTCCAAAAATGGATATTTTGTATAGATTTTTGGAACAGCGACCGGCTGCTTTTACCACAGCAGCCGAGCATTCCCCGCTTCGTCGGGTCATCCGCTTTCTGACGGGAGCAGTTGGTAAAGCATAGGGAGCGAGATGCCGAGAGCCGCCGCAGTTCGAATTTTATGGCCGACGCCTCCTGGACAGCTGGCTAGACCGCTGCTTGCCGCGTCAACGCCCGAATCCTCTTCGCGGCAACAGGACTGTGCTCGAGAGGTAGGCGTTTGCCTTCGTCGCACCTGCTGTGTCGGGCCATTTCGACAATGCGCTCCATAGCCGCCTTCGCACCTCGCGATCTACCGGCTCCGTGGGTTGCTTGATCGGTGCCTGAACAGCGTAATCCGCTCATACATTTGCTGCATGTGCCGGTAGCGGAGACCGTGGCTCATTACCCGCCAGGACGGTGTGAGGCAGGCAACCGGACAAAGCGGCCCGCCATTACTTCTCTAACAGCCTGTACAGCGCTTGACGCGAGATTCCCATCGCGGCTGCGGCGCGTGATTTCACTCCGCCCGCAGTTGTGATGGCCTCCAGTGCCATTTCCCTTGTCAGCGAACGCGTCTTCTTCGCAGCCAACGCAGCATGCGTTGAGAGATAGGCGTTTGCTTTAGTCGCGCGACTATGACCTGCCGCCTCGACAACGCGCTGCATCGCCGCCTTGTGTGCCTCACGATCCACGCGCTCTGATGGCATCTTGATCGGCGCTGCAACGCCAGTAATCCGTTCGTACATTTCCTGCAGGTACTGGTGACGCAGACCGTGGCTGGTCAGTCCAATTCCCGATTCGGTGACGCCGTGTTTGGCCAGCACCTTGTAATAGCGCCACTTCCACTGCTGTTTGGTCATGCCATGCGGGATGGTCGAGCCGGTAAAAGGGTTGGCCAACGCGGCAGCTTCTTCCAGTACCGAAAATTTGAAGTCAATCGGCACCGCCCGGTCACGGCCGCCTTTTGTCCCGCGGGTTACGCTCAAAAGGCCATCGTTGCGCACGGCCTCGGCGGGGCGCAGAAGGAAGCTCTCTTCCACGCGCAGCCCAAACGCCGCCTGAAGCTTAAGCTGCACTGCGACGCGCGGATCTGTTTTTGCAATCTCCTCGATCTTCGCTGAGGCGTCGACGCCGTTTCCTACCCAGGACTTATCTTCGAGCGCCACATAAGAGCGCACGAGATTATTCGCTTCTCTGTCCGCATAATCAGACAGGGTTCCGATGAGGTTCGTCTTTCCCATCCAGTCAGCGAGCGCTCGTAGATAAGTCAACTTGTTCTCAATCGTGCCACCGCTGAGGCCGGACTTGATCCACAGGTCTACAAGGAACTTCACGTGCTTCTGCTTCAGCGCATACGGCGATTGGAGCGCATAGCCGTTTTTCCGAAGCTCTTCAAAAGATCGACAGATCTGCTGCGTCCGATACATCTGCGTTTTGATGGAGAGAGGCTTGGCGCTAATTCGCGTGCGACTGTGCACCTTCTCGACATTCTCCAGAAAGAGGTTTTCGAGTACCCCTTTAAAGTCGGGCGGCAACCGATAATCGCGCAGCACTGCGCGCACATTCAAAATAGCTGACATCCTTACAACCCCATGAATGGCACGGTCAAAGCGTTGTACAGCGCCTTGCCGAAACGCCGCGACCGAACATTTTCCTGATCTTTTACGGCTCGCTCCGGTGCGCTGCGCGCGAGACGCTGGGAGCCTATCCCCGCATCAACCTGTCGCGCTGCGCGTTGCGTTCCCCGCCGGGTACAATCTTCCTGTCCTTTAGCGATTCCATCGGTTCAGCCCCGCACGTGGAAGAGACGTGCATCGACTGTCCATCTGCTGCCTGCTGCGAGGCACCACGCTCGCGCGCGATGCCTGCCTGCGATATCTGCTTTCCCTGCCATCACCGAACCGGGCCTGCCTTTGCAGGGTCCATCGTCGTTGATCGGGTCCGCTGTCTCGCAGGTCGGGCCGCAGCGCTTTTCGCTCCGCGATCCCGACTCCGCCGACTGCTCTAGCTGCCGGACCGGCCTGTGACACGTTTTCACGCGCCCGTGTGCGCCGTCTCTCGACTCGCACGACTGTGGCCAACCGTCCGGCAAACCGTTTGCGCTGTTTTTTCTCCGGCCGCGCCCGCCGTTCGTCTTCCGTACAGGGATGTGTTCGCTGTAAATAGCGATCACATACCCCCACCCCCAAGTCCGTTCAATCCGCCGCTGTGTGTCGGGCTTCATGCAACGGTCCCAGCTTCGTGTGCTGAAAGGGTGCGTCCAATGCTGACTCAAGCGTGAGTTACGTCCGGTTTCGGAAGTGTCCGGTGTCCGGCAACTCAGCTCAAATCGCAAAATCGGGCAAAACCGCCCGCAAACCCAATGGATATCGCGTGTCCGGGGTCCTCAAGTTGGCCCACGGTGTATTTGATTTGATTCAGAAAAAGGCCGCTTCATTTTGCGGCCTGTGACAGGACGAGATTTCGCCAGGCAAAGCGATCCCTTCAATGGTGAAACTCAGAGGTCGATGCGCTCAATCGCGCGGTTGGTAGCGAAGAGATTAACGCGTCGACGAGTCCGTTGCCGCGCGAAAGCTACGTAAATGTTGCGAGCTTTTGCGGCCTTGACTTCTTCCCCGCGCCTATAGAGTTGGATCGTCACAGCAGCGTTGGGGCAGATGTTGGGCAGCTATGTGACCGCCAAGTGCCCGAGCACGTTTCGGCGCAAAACGCTGGCATGCACCGTGGGCACTCAACTGCCCGATAAGTGCCCCAGCGTCGAGCAGCCCGAAGTCGTTGGGGTTTTATCTGCCCCAATTCTGCCCCGGAAGCGCTGTGCAATCTTTAACAACTCTGGAGAGAGTCATGAAAGTTTCTGTTTTCGCAGTAGACGTTGGGTACGGCAACACGAAAAGCGCATTCCGCATGGGATCGGACATCGCAACGAGCATGTTTCCCTCGCTCGCGCCACTCGCCGTAAGCGATGCGGTTTCTGGCTACGGTCAGGGTGTCTTGTCCGCCCGTAAAGTCGTGCCGATCGAGGTCGACGGCTCGACGTACGAAATTGGACCGGGCGTTGAACTATCCTCAGCCTATGGCAATGCCGGCCGGACACTCTCGGAAGACTTTTGTCTAACGCCGAACTACGCGGCGCTGCTCGGGGGCGCCTTGCATTTCGCAGGCGTGACCGAAGTCGAACGTATGGTGCTCGGCCTGCCGGTCCATAGCATCACGAAATATTCTGCCCATCTGCGCGATGCGTTTTCCGGCGTCCTTGATTTCGGGAATGGACCGATCACGGTTCATTCCGTCAAGGTCATCCCGCAACCTCTCGGGTCACTCGTTTCCTTTTCCGAATATGGTGGTGTGCGTTTTGACCGCGAGAACGCCCATCTCGTCATCGACGTCGGGTACTTCACGACTGACTGGGTGGTCGCCCACGGCTTTACGATGAACGATCGGCGCAGCGGTGGCGCGCCCGGTGGCGCATCCCAGGTGTACAAGCGCATCGCGTCCCTGATCTCTGCGCAGGAGGGCGAGCCGGCCGACGACGTGGAACGGATCGACAAATGCCTTCGCGAGAAGAAGCCGATGCTGTTCTACGGCAAGGACATTGATCTCGCACCGCTGCTCGAACAGTCGCAGGCCGTCATCAACGCCACGGTGAAGGAATTACAGAACCGTGTCGGGCGCACCGCCGACCTTCGCTCGATCGTGCTGACCGGCGGCGGTGCAAGTCTCTACGAACCAGCCATTCGTGCGGCATTCCCGCGCGTAGATCTGGATGTCCTTGACTCGCCGTGCTTCGCCAACGCGAAGGGGTTCCTGATCGTCGGCGAGTCCACCCTTGCGCGCGAAAGGAAGGCGCTAGCCGCGTGAATGGGAAGATGATTATCAAGCTGACGCTCAACGAAGCAACGGACCCTGACCTCTATGCCCATCTTGCCAAGTTCGACAACGCAAGATTGCGAGCGGGCGTCCTGAAAGCCGCCGCAGGTGCTTCCGTCCGTGGCGAACGCTTGCACGCTGTCCCGACGGCACAGGACAGAGCGGCGCCAGCTTTGCCCTTTGTCACTGGAATGCCCCCGATTCCGGAAACCGCGATGGGTGAACAGCGGCGGCGGGACTTGGTGCGTTCCTCTCCGGACCTTGCGACGGAACCTGTTCAGCAGAAGGCCCCTTCGCGCGAACTGACGAACGGCGCTTCCATTGATCCCGCAGTTCGCCGGTGGAATTCGGACGCGATAGGCGAGCAGTTCGCCGACTTCTAGGGTAGTCCGATGGCCTTGACTTCGCGGTACATTTGCGAAGATAGGTCATCGGCCTGCATGACGGGCCTTACCAATGGAGTAGGAACAATGGACCTCTTGCACGTACTAACTAACGCGGACTGGACTCGGGCCGCGCGCTTCTGGCTCCTGGTGGCTGTGGGCGTTGCTGCCTTAGAGTCTTCCTATCATCTGCGCGGTGCGGTGCTGTCGTGGCTTCACAAGGACAGCGATCATGCTTAACAAATTCTGGAGTCTGGATCCCCTCGCGCGCCGTGCGATCGTTGCCGCCGCGCTTTTCGGCTTCATTGCCATCGACGTTTTATTGCCCAAATGCGATATCACCGTTTCGGTCTTTATCATTTGCGGCATCGCATTTCTGTGGGCGATTGGCATACTGCGCCCTTTCCTCTTCATGATGTTTCTGCTGTTGAAGATCGTCTTCCGGATCAAGACCTCTCCGTGGTGAACCAATTCATCGACTCAGGGCGAAAAAAAAACCCGGCCAATGGCCGGGTTTGTCGTTATGGGGTTGAGTCAATGCAATAAGGCGATACCGCGAGCTCGACCCTGGTAGCGAACGCAATAAGTCCACGCGTCGTCCAGTTCCATGCCTGTCTGCTCAGGCTTCGCATTCACTGCCCGACGCCGGTCAATCACATCGTAAGCCTGCGCTTCCGACTTGCCGACTCGTACCGAACCATTCTTGACGCCCGACGTAGCGACAATGTCGAACCGGCCAACAATCATCCTGAACATGCTTCTCTCCACGGGAAAGGCCCGGACGGATTGCGGCCCCGGCGGGGACGAATCCCCACCGGGCGGTTAAGAAGAACTACTGGGCGGGCCAGGCCGCCGTTAATCAGACATGCAGTGCCTCGCGCGTCGCGCCGCTCCCGACGGGCGCAGCAGGAACGCGAGGCCTGTTACATAACGTCAGCCATTCGTCCGCAAAGTCCGTCCCGCGGACTTTTGGGCGATGAACAATTGCGGTGTAGCCGTCGGTGCGCAGGCGCCTGGCAAGCGCCAGCGCATCAGCCATCCCGGGCGACTTTCGCGTTTTCGGATCGACCGCATCGAAATCAGCAAAGATATGCACGACACGGATTCCAAGGCCATCAGGAACAACGAAGTCGGAAAGCAGCACGCGGTTAAGGCAGTACCAGACTGGCACACCAAAGAGCATGTGTGCGCCAAGCACCGATTCGAGGCCTTCCCCCACGCCGATCTCGCCGTTGACCGGCTCCATCAGCCGGACTGCGCCGCCGTTCAGCTTGTGCAACGTCACATCGTTCATCTTTGAAGGCAGTACTTCCCCATCGTTAGTGATGATGGCCGCCTTTGCGGGCTTCGAACGATCAAGGAACGTCCGGTGAAGTGTGCCGAGGCGTCCGTCCGGTAGCGTGAATCTGGCGAGAACGCCAGGCCACTTGCCGATCACCTTCTTTTCATGCCGGTACTCGAGCATTGCCAGCCGGAGTGCCGGCGACGGAGAAAGGTCAAGGCCGGGCACGCGCGCGCGCAGATATCCCGAGATGAGATCGCCGCGCCCGTGCGCCACCGCCCTGCCCCACATCGATTCGAGTCGCTTTCGCGCCCACACCGGATCGGCCTTGCGGCCGGGCGAAGGCACCGAGGAACCCGGTGTGTCACGCGCCGGCATCGGAATGCCGCCGTCGAGCTCCAGCATCAGCTCGCGAAAGGTGATCCCGGCTGTTTTGCAGATGAGCTCAAAGCCGTCTCCGGCCTTCATGCTTCCTTCATTGCACTTGCGGCACACCCAGTCGCCGCGGCCGCGCTTGTTGTCATAAGTAAAGCGGTCGTTGCCGCCGCAGATGGGACAAGGTGCGCCTTTCCCGGTCAATGAGGTTGCGGGCACTCCGTACTTCTGGAGCAACGCTACCCACTGTTCCGGGGACAGCTTCAGGTCCTTAACATTCATATGTCACTCCAGTAGTGGTGTGGTTGAGGTCGATGCCTTTACAGGCGGTGAAACCGTTGCTCAGAAAAGCCGTCTGTCACGCCCGAGGCACGCGAAACGGCTTTTCTCAGCAAGGACGGCGCTGCCGGTTGGGATTACGGAAAGGTGCGAGGAGGGAAAACTCACCCTTCGCGCCCTGCCGCCCCGTAAGGGATGGTCAAGGAGCGAAAAGGTGAGCCGATACAGGAACAAAGGTGAGGAGGTTCGGGATCAGACGTGCTGAATGGCGATCAAGATTTCTTCTTGATAGACCACAGCCACTTGTCCCACAAGACTTGAGCGCCTGTCGGATCAAGAATGGGCTCCCCGCGCGAATTGACTGCGGGCACCTTCGTCTTGCCAAGTCGCCGGACCTCGACGCGATCTCCAATGCGGCAGTGCGTCTCCGCGATCGCGTCACGCAGGCCTTCGCCCTGCAACACGCGGGTCTGTCCACGGTGCTCCAGCGTCAGGCAGAACGACTCATAGGTCTTGCCGGGTCGCTTGCCATCCGGGAACTCGCGCTCACCCCACTCCGTTACGACGCCGTAATGCGAACGTTCCGTGCGAGGGGTGCCCGGCGCTTTCGTGGGCGATGCCAACGCCGGTACCGCATTCTCGATCACGACCGGTGCGGTAGCTGGCTTGACTTGCGCGCGTGCACGGGGACGCTCTGCCTCCGCAGGCTCACGCTCCCGGGTAACTGGCGGAGCGGCTGCCATGATCGCTGCAGCGATCGCGTCCCTTAGCGGGCCGGGATGTTCGCTAACGACGGCCCAGTGAGGTTCGAGTGACGGGACCAGCTTCATGCCGACCGGCGTGTCACGCAATTCGTAATCGAAGGCCGGGCGAAACTGCACCACCACGTCGCCCTCATCGCGAAAAAGCCGGGCTTCGCCAGCGATCACCAGCTGACGCTCGTTGCGCCCCCCTTGCCCTACTACTACTGGCGCGGGAGTTGCCGGCGGTGATACCGGCTCGCCAATGCCAAAGATGCCGCCCAGGACTTTGCTGAATGTGGTCGTTGTCATTTTCGGCTCTCCTACAGCAAGGAGCCGAAGCAGCAGCGACGAACGTCTTCCATGTCACGCTTCAGCAGCGGGTTACTGACGATGACGTCCTGCAGGATCTCGGGGTCGACGCCGTTGATGAGGCAAACGTACCGGTACGGCAGAGCGCCGTTCCAGAACTCCATCACCCAGCCGAGCGTTGCCCGGTAGTCGTCGAGTTCAAGCTTTTTGCGGTTGCGAAGCCTGTCGCTCAGGAGCGTGCAGCAATCCATCAGCGACTCGGGCATGTTGTCGCCGCGACGACTGTCAGTGGCGAAGCCGACAAGTGCGTCGACCATTTTTTCGCGCACCGCTTCGCTCCAGAACTTCGGATCGGGAAGCGGCTCAGGCTTGAGAGGCGGACTGGAAAGGATTGGCAATTCCCCGCCAAACATATCGAGTTGCCATGCCGTGATTTCGGTTTCCATGGGGTATCTCCGGTGAACGGGAACCCATGCCCGCAACGGGTCGGTTCCCGTTGGGGTGAAGTTGCAAAGACGCCCCGAAGGGCATCTTTGCGGTCAGTGGCGGGCCGACTATTCGTCGGTGCCGGTTTTAAGCGGAACAACGACAGGCGACTTGGCGTACTGTCGTTTGATAGGGGTTACAGACGCCGTCGGGACTGCTTCAGCCTGAGGCTGGGCAGTCGCCGGCGTTGCTGAACTTTTGTCGCTCGATTCTTTTTCGTCTTTCATCGTCTTGCGAATGGATGCTTTGACCCACTGGTAAGCAACGAAACCGACGAAAAGAGCGGCGAAAAACGAGTGCATCGCAAACCAAAGGCCGAAGCACACAGCAAAGAACCACATCGGCGAACGCGTCGCCTTCATCAAGAACAGCTTCGGCATTTTTCTCTCCAGAAAAATTAACGCACTAGGGGATGTCCAGGCTGGAAGGCACTGGACCATTTCGATGCTCATTCGAGCAGGGAAATCGGGCGCGCGGAGAGACGCTTTCCTCACGGCTCTGTTGAGTCGTGACAAAAGCAGCTATCGGCGGAAGTAAACAGATGGGTAGAGGTCGGCCGCTGGTACAGAAAGGGCCAAAAACTCAGGTCGATGCGTCGGAGACGCGGGGATAGGAATCACTTTACGCATCGCCTCGCGACTCAGCGGGGGTAAAGCTCCAAAAAACATGTGCGCTTTCGCGTTGCACTGCGAATTCGACGTCTTTCGCTTCCTTGACTTCCATGAGGACGTGTCAAGCTGGTCCCATCAACAACGCATTGGGGCAGCAATGTTCTTCGAGATCCTTCTGGGCGTCGCCGCATGGAAACTACTCACCCGCAAGAAACGTCCGTCGATTGGCGACCTATTCCGGCACAAGCCAAAGGACCTCAGCGCGGCGCTCGGCGAGGCTGGCGAAGCCAAAGCTCAGGCTAAGCTGCGCGACGGCCTGACCGCACTCTGCGGCGCCGACTATTCTCTCTTCAACGGGCCAATCATCATCGAGCACGCGCCTGGCACCGATTTCCCCACCGCGGAGATCGATCACCTCGCCGTCACCCCGTTCGGCATCTTCGTATTCGAGACCAAAAATTGGTCGGGCTACATCAGTCCCGCGTCGGCCCCCGGATTCCTGACGAGGACAGATCGCGACGGTAAAGCGCAGGACCGTCGATCACCGCTCGAACAGAACCGGACAAAGGTTGCGTTTTTCCGCAGCCGCTTTCCCTCGCTGTGGCCAGTCGCCGGCGCAGGGTTGCTTGTCTCTGAGGATGCACATCTCAGCCCGGCGCTGCATTCGGACCTTCTTTCTCTTGGCGACCTTTCGCACTGGCTGCGCGCGAGACGCGACAGCTACGGCGGGATGCCGCCCGTGGACGTGGGGAAGGCGACCGCAGCAATAGCCCTTCTGGTCGACACGTCCCACGCCGCGATGGAGGCGCACCGAGTCCGCGTATCCAGGTAATTTTTACGTGTCGCAAATTGTCTAGTGTAGATGTTCCTCACATGTCACTAAATGTTTCATGAATGCGACCGATAACTAAATCTTGAGGTTCTTTTAAGGAGCGACCAAAGCGGGTCGCTCTCGCGAAAGGCGGTACAAAATGAGCGCCTTTCAAGGGCTGGACCTCAAATCGTTAGCGTTACTCTCTCTTACAAATTTGAGATGGCGCGGGAAGCATTCACGGGGAGCTGGAATCGAGGCGGCAACAGCGCCAAAGGTCCAAGCGCAACCCATTAAGTGACAGCGCGGCATTTGCGCCGTCCAGTCTCACGAGCAATCTGCTCAATCTGACGACGACAACCAGGGTGGTCGTTCCTATTAACTTCTGGAGAGAAGAATGCAAAATGGCAAGACGTCCAGTCCCGATGGCCGGCCCAATGGGCGCGGGCTGGTGCCGGGGTTCGTAACCAAGGGCTCACTGCCTCCGACCGACGCCAACGCTGGGCAAATGGTGCCCTTCGACCCGTTGGACGAATTAGTTTTCAGCATGCAGGACCCGAAAGCCGCTACCCGCGACAAGATCGCGGCTGCGGCACGTGACGTATTCGGCGGCGGCGCAGAAACCACCGAACTGGTGGGCAACCTCGTCGAACACATGATGGCCGTCTCCGAGTCGCGGGAGAAAGTCGTCTCAGAACTGATCATTCTGGGCGGACATCTCCAGCAAATGATGACGATAGCGATCAACCATCACACCGGCGTGGTAGGTGACAGCCCAAAGAGTCAGAGACGAGGCGCGCAACTGTGCTTTGCTTTTTTCGAACGAGCCATGAAGCTGACGCGCGCTTCTGCATACAACTACATGCGCTGTCACATGAAGTTTGCAGACAAAGCCGAAGCTGTGCAGATTTTTAGCTTTGGCGAGCTACGGATACTGGCCGCGGATGACGTAACGGACGAGCAGATCGAAGCTGTCGTTAAGCAGAAGCAGGCGACGCCGGATATGTCCCGCGAGGATGTCGCGAAGCTCGTAAAAGCGCTCCGGCTGAAAGAAGAAGAGATTGCGGATAAAGAAACTCACGTGGCTAACATCGAAGGTTTGCTCGCTGACAGCAAGCTAGCGCTCGACCAGAGCGCGCGGGAAAACGGCCATTTGAAGCACACGATTGCCGACCACGAACGGGCGATCCTCGAACAAAGGGAGAGCATAGCCACTCTCTCCGAGATGCTCGCTAAGAACTCAGCCGGATATCCGGCCCTTGAGAAGGCGTTGGCCGACAAGAACAAAGAGTACAAGGAATTGGCTGACAGGTTTATGGCGCTGGAAAGCGCTCCGCCAAAGGTAGAGCGAGTCGAAGTTCCGGTTGAGACGCTCCCCCTACCGTACACGTCGCTCAAAGAAGCGCTGGCCCGTCTCTCGACCCAGTTAGACGAAAAAGTGAGGGAAAAGCAGTTGCTGGACGCGCGGAACGCGGAACTTGAGGCCAGCCTGCGTGAAAAGCTAGCGGCGCTTGATGCTCGTATTGCGGTCAAAGACGCTGTAGCAGATCTAACCACGTCGTGGGCATCGATCGCAGCAAAGATGGCGACCGTGCAACTGGCGGTCCAGGCGTCGGCTGACCCGACCGAATTCAATTCGACACTCGAGGCAATCGCCGCGACGATGCGCAAGTACGTGTCGGAGATCGAGGCGGCTCTGCAGCGCACGCAAGGCTAAGACGCTGTTAACGGGGATGAGCGGGTCATGCCGCTCACATAGATTACGAAAAGAAAAATGCTTAAAGTTAGTCTCTACGGCCACAGTGAGCCGCAAAACCTTCTTCTCTCCGATTGGTTGACGGAGAAAGTGCAGCGCGGCAATTTCGCTCTGACCGACTTCATGCGCCGTTCGATCGGCGCGAACGGCCGGATGCAATCCGTGTTTTCGCTTTCGCTCGACAACGTCGCGACATTCGATGAACACATCGGGGCAAAGGCCACCCTGATGAACATGCCGTTCCTCGCGCTGTCACCAGTCCTCGACGATCCGCGAGACTGGGAAAGCTTTGTCGACGGAGTAATGTACTCGCCCAAAGTAGAAAGCCTCATCGCGGCGATGCCCAAGCTAGACCAGGTCACCAGCCGTGACGTCTACCACTACAACCTGTCATACGTGCAGCTGCTGAAAGACGTGCTGCACATGAGCATCGTCGCCGTGCCGCTGCTAGGCATCTCGACCGAAATGGCTGCTTACCTGAAGCAGGTGCCCATGGCACGGCTTGAAAAAGCGGTTGGCTCCATCAGCTTTCCGCTTTTCCAGTGGCGATTCCACGATCAGAACTTCTGGCTCGAATACAGCGCGGGTTGGTTGACCGAGGAAACCGTTGCTCATTACATCATGGCCACCTCGCCGGTAAGGGCAGGCTCGCTGCCCTACAAGCATTTGTGGACCGATCTTCGGCTTGAGCGAAGCCAGCGTGAAGATTTCGCCCGGCTGATGATGGCTCAAGGTTGCCGATCAGCGACGGCAATCGACCTGTTTGGCCTTAACCAGAACAAGGCTCGCGCTTTGTACCGCGAGATCCACGGTGTTAGTTCACCGTGCGGGTGTCGGGCGAGTTCCCTGACCTGGTTCATCGAGACAGCCGTTCATCGACTCCAAGCTTCGGTCTATGTCTGGCTCTACCGCAACGGCCTCGAAAACGAGGCGAACATTCCGCAGGCGCTGATCGCTGCAAATGACGTCATGGCGAAGATGTTCGGCAGGAACCTGGTGATTACCGCAGACAGGGCCAACTACCTGACGCGCTCGATGGCCATGGACTCCCGTCTCACGATGGCGCCGTGCCGGGCCTGTGGGACCGACTACGTTCTGTCCAACGGCGAAGG
The DNA here is from genome assembly GCF_046030175.1 of Paraburkholderia sp. RL17-373-BIF-A. Taxonomy (NCBI): domain Bacteria; kingdom Pseudomonadati; phylum Pseudomonadota; class Betaproteobacteria; order Burkholderiales; family Burkholderiaceae; genus Paraburkholderia; species Paraburkholderia sp. RL17-373-BIF-A. The sequence continues at coordinate 29,050 of NZ_JARESO010000063.1, read as the reverse complement.
CAAGATCGAGCTCGCGAAGGACTTTAGCTGCCCCGGTTGCAACTACCTTCTCGCGCCGAAGAGTCAGGTGGCCAAGCGCAAGCAATCACACTAACGGAGGTCACGCCATGCATCACGATTTCGCGGTTCAGATCGGATTGGTGGTCTTTTCTCACGATGGCCGGGTCCAGTTCGGCTGGCGCGACATTGAGACTGGCGAGTTCCACGCCGAAGCCGACGGCCAATGCATCTCGGGTGTGATTGGCGCGGTGGAGTTCTGCTCGGACGTGATGCACTGATATGCAGGACTTCGCTTATCTCTTTGGCGACAGCGTCGCGGCCTGGCTCAGAGGCCGCGGCGACGCTCGCTTCAATCAGTACGAGCGGCATTACAGAGCGGACCGGCAGGCGACGCCTGAGACGTTCGACCTCGAAAGATCCAACGAGCAGTATGCGAAGCAGTGCGCGCGATCGGGCGGTCGGATTCTGCGCGTGCTGGACAGCAAGGCATTCAAGCACCTTGTGTTCTTTCTCGCGCTGGCCTGGGGAGGCTCATTGATGCTCTCGACGGTTGGACAACAGCAGCCAGCGGTCGCCGGCACTCTGCTCGCCGCGCTTTTTATTGCAATACGCATAAACCGGCGAAGGAACCGCTCCGGACGGCGGTAGCAAACGGTTGCGCCTACGCAACGACACTCTCGCCGCAATGGCTTACCGCTCTTTACAATGCCAGCGCACGCGAAATTTGGGGTAAGCATTCACGCTTTCCGAGAGTTGCGGCCGACGCTGCCTTGACTTTGGAATGCGCTCGATAAGATGAAAGTAAGCAGATCGCGGGGGCGACTGCACTAACGACTAGGGCCAGAAAAATGACCATCAAAAGCACTTTTACACTGACTTCCGCCGTAGTTGCGGCTGCTATCCTCGTCGCTGCATGCGGTGGTGGTGGTGGTGGTGGTGGTGGTGGTGGAAGCAGCTCGCCCGCTGCGGGCACACCCGCAAGCGCTCCGGGTTCGGCCAGCGCTCCCAGTTCGGCCAGCTCTCCGGTAACGGGCACTCAACCCACCCCGCAATACGCAGCGAACAGCGCCACGCTTGCGATGTTTAATCAGGTGAACGCCTATCGTCAGCAATGCGGTTTCCCGGCAGTTCAGCAAAACACGGTTCTCGATCAAGCTGCGCAAGCGCATGCGATGTGGGAAGGATTGAACAACACGGTGGCCGACAACGAAACGGCTGGTCAGCAAGGCTTTACCGGCGTGAGCTACCTTGATCGTGCCGTGCATTTCGGATTTCCCTCTACCGGCGTCGTGGGCGCAGGCGTGAGCGCTGCCTACTACACCACGTCGAATCTTTCCGAAGCGGAATACGGCCAGACGTTGGTGAACGAATGGATTTCGACCGTGTATCACTCGCAGGCCATCTTGACGCCGGTTAAGACGATTGGCATCGGTGAGTATGAGACCGCGTTCAACGGTTCGCCGGAAGTGTGGGGCTCGATGAGCCTGCTGAACACTGAAATGCAGCAACTCACCACGAGCGGACCCATTACGTTCCCATGCCAAGGCACGACCGGCGTTCCGTACAAGGCTGTTTCGGAATCCCCGACGCCGCCCAATACTTCGGGTCCGTGGGGCACGCCGGTTATTGTCATGGGCAACGCGACCGATACGCTTGTACTGAGTTCGGGCACGATGACGGACCCGTCCGGCAATATCATCAACCTGCAATTGATCGATTCGGCCAACGATCCGAACAAGCTGACGCAGCCGTATGCAGCGGTCGCTTACCCGGCAACGCCTTTGGCTCCGAACACCACGTACACGGTGAACGTGTCGGGCACGGTGAACGGCACTGCTTTCACGAGGCCGTTCACGTTCACGACCGGGAATATCGTCGGCTAACGCCATCGCAAAGGGCTCACGCGGCCCTTGATCGAAAACCGCCAGCATCACACTGGCGGTTTTTTATTTCCGAAAATCGTTTTTGACACGCTCCAAAAAAGAAGGGATGCAACCCGCAAAGGCTGCACCCCTTTTCTGCTACAACCTGTCTAGGTCAGGTTTAATTTGGCCCGCCACAAGCCGCAGGCCCCGGCGACGTTGTATTTCCCGTGAGTTGTCCCATCGCGCTTCCGTCCGTTGGACTGACAGGACAGTACAAAATGTATGTGTTGCCAGACGTGCCGCAAGTGTCGGTCCAGACGGGCCCCGTGGCACCATACTGTTGCTGGTAGTAGGTGCCATGACCATACGAGCCATCGAAATTTGTATAGTATCCGGTGAAGGGGCCCTGTCTGCCATAACCATTCGTTAACGTATATCCCTGCGCCTGCGCTTCACTTGCACACGTTACCGTAGGCGCGGGCGGTGCGTTGCATGTGTATATCCATTCACTCCCGTTCCACGTTGGGCCGCTCAGAAATCCGTACTGACAAGTACCCTGCGTCGGTGGCGGCGGTTGGCATGAGAGACCGCCCCACGAACTACCGTTCCCCGCCGGACCAGACAACACCGCCCAACCGGCAGGGCAACTCGGCGGTGCCTGGTAATTGCATTGCGGCGACGAGTAATGAGAACCTTGCCAGCGCGCTCCTGCAATCGTCGTCCATCCCGGCGCAGTAGAACACGCGGGAGGCGATTGCGCCGCAGTCGCGATCTTGGTGCCGCAAGATGAGTCCTGAAAGCCGTACGCGCAGTGCGTACGTTGCGCCTGTGCCCATGCGTGACTACCGATGCAGAGACCCACACACACAATTAGTAACTTCAAAAACTCTTTCATCGCGATAAATCTCCAAATTTTCGAAACTCATTAGAAAAAGCGCCTCTCCGGGCGCTTTTTTCTATTGCCGATGCTGCAGCCTCAGTTACCGGAATACCCTTGGCAAAAGGACCAAACCATCGTCCGGTCGGCCATGTACTGATTGCCAGTTGCATTGTCGAAGAAGCACGCATACTCGTACTGTGTGCCCCCGCTAGGTCCACCGCCCGCATAGTAAGGACCGTTGACGTAGCACATCGCGACCTGCGTGTAGCTGCCAATCTTCGTCAACGTCGCAGTCAAACCGGCAGGGACGCTGTACCCAGCCGCGGCAGCGTTAGCTTTGCAGTGGGCCGTGGGATCGGAAGAAACCGGAGGCGGAGGCGCATTGCAGCTATAAATCCATGTACTGCCATTCCACGTTGGACCGCTCAGAAATCCGTACTGACAAGTACCCTGCGTCGGTGGCGGCGGTTGGCATGACAGACCGACCCACGATGAGCCAGTCCATGACGGACCAGACATTTCCTGCCATCCGCTCGGACACTGCGGAGGCGCTTGGTAATTACACTGCGGCGACGAGAAGCGCGAGCCCTGCCAAAGCGCCGCCGCACCAGTCGTCCGACCTGGGCCAGTAGAGCACTGCGGAGGCGTCTGTGCCGAAGTCGAGATTGTTGGCCCGCAAGATGAGTCCTGAAAACCATACGAGCAATGCTCGCGCTGTGCCCATGCGTGTGATCCAGCAAGAAGACCCACGCACAGGATCAAAAAATTAAGTATTTTTCTCACCGTTCAATCGATATTTAGTACGAGCAGTAGGTTTCAACTTCGCCTGTACCCATAGCGCCTCCATCCACATTTGACGTACCTGAACCCGAACCGTTTGTGATCGAAATCGTCCACGGTCCCGAACCAGGGCCAGCGAAATTCACCGCCGCAGTCGTATCGACCCGGAAAGTCTGCGGCACCAATCGCATTTGCGGATAGCCCCCGGCGAAGCATGACGGGGACGGCACCACCGAACCATTCCAAACCTGATAAAAGTTATAGGTTTGCGTAGGACCGCCGACCGGCATCCAGATCGGACCCGCGCCGTCATTCAAGTTCTGGCAGGAAAGCGCCTGCCCTCGCCCGTCGCTATTCGATGCTAGCGCACCCAATGGACTACAGGACGCGCGCGGCGCACCTATGGCCCCGGCCTGGATCGTACGCGCAACTGTGAGCGTTCCGCCGACCGTGGTATTTCCCGTAGTGTTAAGCGTCGTGGCCGTCGCCGTGCCGAGACTCGATGAGCCAGAAACGGTTAAACGGCCTGTGCTGATCGTGCCCGTGGCGTCCAGATTCTGGACGTTGTGCAGCGATACACCGTTCACGTTCTGATCGCCGGTCCAGGTCAGGCTACCGTCGCGCCGGATGTAGACCGAGTCCCCGTCGGTCGCAGGTCCGTTGGTCGCCATGATCGACGCAGCTTTCGAGCCGAGCGGGTTGCTTGCCGTGAATGACCCGTTGATGCCCGTGATCTGCGCTGGGCTCTGTGCGTTCGAATAGCCAAACTGGCTCGTGCCCGCCAGCTTCGAGCCGGCCAGGGCGACCTGTGCAGCACCAGCGACGTCCGGCTTCCCGCCCTTCAAAAGTTGCGTGGTCGGATACATCGTGAAGGCGACGTGGCAGTTCCCCGCTGTCTGCGTGCAGCCTGATGGCACCATCGTCATAGTTGTGACGTACGCACCACCCCAATACGGCCCGCTTTTGTGTGCCTGTTTGAGATTGCCCGCCGCTACGAGCTGAGCGATCGTCGGAGGCGTGATGGTCGCGTTATTACCTGAGGCGGTGTACTGCGTCAGGATCGCCCCAAAGTTGTCAGAGATGTACCCCTGAAACGCGGTCACCAACGTCGCTTCGTTCTGTCCTTCCAGCGCCAGCATCGTCGCGCGCTGATGCTCAATGTCTAGCTTGATGCCCTGCACTGTCAGGATCGCTGAACCCAAAAGGACGAACATCATTTCGAGCAAGCTGCCCATGGTCCTATCGCCCCGTTACGTGCGCGACGTGTAAAGCTGAAGCGTCGCGTAGGCGCCCGCAGATGCGCACGCAGTGCCCGCCGTAGTGCTGCTGAAGGTTGTGGTCGGTCCCGAGAGCGTCGTGCTGTTCGCACCGACCTGCGAGAACGTGTTGGTCAACGCGGCAATGCTCATTGCGCATACGGCGGCAGGCACCTGATAGCTAAGAATCAGAGAGTCGTTCGCCGTGCTGAGCGTTCCGACACTGACAGTGACGGCCTGATTGAAGATCCCTTTCAGCGACGACTTGTCGCTAGCCAGACGCGCTCCGGCCGAGTCGAACGCCCGGTTCGTCGCCAACGTCGTTAGCGTCTCAGCAGAAAAGTCAGCATCGTTCTGCGTCGCATTGAGGATGCCGGTGTGAAACATCTGCGCTTCACTGGTGAACTCGGAGGACTTGATCAGCGTGTAGACATATGTGCTGCCTTTAATGACCGCTATGGCCAGCAGCGCAGCGCCCGCCATGTATGCCCCCGCCTCGATCAGCGACAGTTCGCCTGACTGCTTTTTTCGTCGGCCCATCCGAAGAAGACTCAAACGACGCACAGCGTTGGTGTTTTTTTGTTGCATCAGATTTCTCCCGAAGATCACGCCGTATCAGCGTGCCTAGATATGACTGCTCGTTGAGCGCTTACTGGGCGCCTGCTACCGGAATGCCACCACTCATGTTGACCGCTCCCGTGACGACGTACGAGCCCACTCCAATCGTCAGAAAAACGACCACAGCTAATCCAAGAAGCACGTAGTGAGTCATTCGCGCATTGCGCTTCACCGCTTCGACGACTCTGCCAAGCGAATCGCGCCCGAGCGATTTGATCGCCGCTTCAAACTGATCCCGACCGGCGGCATCGGTGATGGTGTCCACGATCATTTCCGAGAAGATGCCCGTGTCAAGGGCACGCATTGGCTGATCGGGTCGCTGCGTGAGCCGCTTGTTCATCGTCGTCAGATGCCACCGCATCCATGGATCGGCCGTATGGGCGACCCGGTTGATCGCCGCGCGCAACGTCAGGTTTGAATCGAACAGGCCAGCGAGCGACACAATCAACAGCGCTGCGCGCATGTCGCGCCGGTTGCGCCACATCAATGGGAAGCCGTCGAACCGGATGCGCAGCGGCCCGACCCAGCGCTTCAGGGTATAGAAGTAGGCTGCTATGGTTCCGACGACGACCGACGTGGATAACCACCAGTAGTCGTAGGCGAATGTGTCGATGTGGTACAGCAGCCGCCCGGCATCAGGCCACTGCGCCAGCGGCTTGATCTCCACGACCTGCGGATAGATCATCCCGCCGAACATCATGCAGAAGCCGTACAGGTAGACAAGCAGAAACGTCGGATAAGCAACCTGTAGCGCGGTCTGTGACGACAGAGTGCGCTTGGCGAACGCTGCCATTTCAGCAAGCTCGAATCCCCGCACCACTGCGTCGCTCTGCGTCGACTCGTCAGCAATATCGAACAGCGTGTACTCGTCACCCGGTATGAACGGCTTGATTGCGGCCGAGAACGAGTCGCCCTTCACCAGCCGCTCCCGTACCTTGGCAAAGACTTTCCATACGATGCGGTCGCGCTTCCGGTTGCGGTTTTCATACGTCTCGAGCCGCTCGCGCAGCGTTTCGACGTCGCGCAGGCCTTTCTTCTCGATGTCGAGGCGCGTTTCCTTGTAGAACGTCTCGCGCACGCTCTGGAAGCGCCAGCGCGCGATACGCATCTGTGTCGCTTCGGGGAGCAGCGCAATCAACGAACTAAACATGACCCGTCAGCCTCTTAAAGTTTTCCGTCCGCGCCTGGAAACACGCGGTATTGCCCGAACGACTGCATCGAACGGTTGATAAATTGTGGGTCTATTTCGCCACGGGAAGCCTTGAAAAGAGCGTGTTCATATACCGTCTTTCCAGTCATGTCCTCGTTGTCGAAACCGGTCTTCCGCTCGCCGCGCCAAACCAGACGTGCGCCGGCCCAGTCGCGAGCCGCGATACGCTCGCGGAACGCCTCAGTCGGCCGGTACAACTCGGCTACTAGCGTGGGCCGCTTCGTGCCACCAGCAACCTTGCCATCCCGTGAGAAAAGGCCGTCGAGCCGGCAGTGCTGGCAACCGGCATGGTTGCGGCATGCCATGCGTGAGGTGTCGAGTCCAAACTTCGATCGCAGCAATTCCAGATCGGCCTGCGGCATTGCCTCATCGGCGGGCAGCTTGCAGTGGGGGCAAAGCGTCGGAATCAGCTTCTGGTTGCCGACGGCGTTCACAAACCCTTCAGCAGCGAGTTCATCGATAGGCAGCATCAGGCGGCCGCCCGCCATACGCATGAAGGCAGAAATGATGTCGCCTGCGTGCAATGAGAACCGTACCGGGTGCCCGGTCAGCGCGAGCTCGGACACAAGGCCCATGACCACGCGATCCCGCACTTCCGAGATCGTCACATCGTCAGGGTCCATCCGCATCAGCGTACGGATGACTTCCGCGTACTTGCGGTTGGCTTCGTCGTCTGACTCATCCGGCCGGCGGATGATCGAGATCTCTGAGAGCCACGGCAGCGGATACTCGGAAGGCTCGCTCACGGCAAACTGCTTTTTCAACTCGCGGTCGGGCAGCATGAACGACAGGGCGCGTAGCAGTGTTGTCTTACCAGAACCGGTCTCCCCCGTCAGGACGGTAATGCCACCGCTCACGTGGTTGAGCGTGTCGATCAGGGCCAACTGGCTCGGTGCCAGCCCCATCTGCGCAGGCATGAGCACCGAGTAATTCTTGAAGTTGCCGTCCAGCAAACGCAGAGCAACGTCGTAGCCGCCTACCGTCGGCGCCGACTGCCAGCGAAGGTTGATGGTGTCGCGTCCGACGACAAGCGGGATCATTGCGGACTGTGGGGCGCTCGGCTGGAACGAGTTACCCGAGTTAGTGTTTTTCTGCACCAGGTCAGAATAAGCGGCCGACAACGCACGACGCACGATGTTCTTCGGCAGCCGGCGATACGTATACACGTCGCCATTCACGCGGAACCGCACTTCCACTTCTCCGCGAAAGTCTCTCGGCTCAATTGCAATGTCGCTTGCGCCATAACCATGCGCGGCTTCGATAACATCGCGGAAGTTGCCGATGGCGCGCGACGCCTCACGCTCGACGTTGCCGGATGTTTCGCGCTTCTTTCCTTCGTAGATGGCCGCGATCACTTCCTCGGTTGCGATCATCTCTTCCTGGACGAGCAGGTCGCGCGCGGCGAGGTCTTTGACGAACGTCGTGAACTGGGCCCGCTCGCTGAATCGCGCGGTCGCGGCAACAATAGCGACGCCCGGCTGAATTTCTACGGCTACAAACTCTTTGCGAGCGGCAGCTGACAGCCTCAAGGTTGCGTCGCTATCCGTACCTGTGACGATCCGTTTGAAGTCGGGTAGCGCATCGGCGGACACCAGAACGGGTCTGCCGTTTAGATCGCTGGTCGGCTCCTGACTGTCATCGTCCTCGTCGTCGACTGATTCTTCCGTCGGCGCCGGTGCCTGGGCGACTTGGGACACTTCCACCGATGCGACAGCTTCGGCGGCCTGTTTCCGGGGCGCTGTTGCCGTCACGCCATCAGGTACCGATTGTGGTTGCGGTGCCGGCTGCGGTCGCGCGGCAATGTCTGGCTCAGCAGCCGCGACCGTCCCGGGCGCTTCGTCAGGGGCGGTTGGCTGTTCTGCCGAGCGACGTTGCGCCGCAATCAGAGAGTCCAATTCGCGCAGAGCCTTTTCGCCTTCGGCGTACGCATTGCCCAGGCCGCTGGCTACGTGCGCGGCCGGGCTAGCCACCACATCTTGAGCAGGCATGCGTGCGGCCTCGCCAACCTGCACCGACTTCACCACATCCGTTTGCTCGTGCGTTACCGCTGGCTGAATGACCGCCGCAGCGACCACTTCTGCGCCCGACACGCCCAACTCCGTGAATGACTCGACGTCCTCGACGTCGTCGCCGGAAAGCTTGCGCCCAAGAAACGAGACCGTGGGATTGATAGCGCGAGTCGGTTCGCGGAACGTCGGCTCCTGTCCCGGCCGACCCGCTGGCTGCGCTGTCCCCTGCCCAGCTTCAACGAATGCCGATGGCCTCACGCCGCGGAACCGCTTCAGAAATCCACCGCTCGCCTGAGCGTCGTCTGTCTCAACACCTGAAAAAATGCCCATGCTTACCGAACTCCACCAAACGCGCCAACGTTCGTCGCCACCGGAAGTGGGCCACCAAGCTCCGTAATCGCCTGGATGGCGGGGTTATCGCCCCCCGAACCGACGCCTGCTGGCACCGAAATCACATCCGCCCACGTACGCTTTCCTTCTGCCACGGTCACCCGATACCCATCTATTTGCGTCACGACCCACCCGTTCAGCAGCTTTTCGCCGCGACCGGCTGAATAGACGCCGCCCTGATACTCGTACAGCACGTGCGAGCCTGCCGAGTCGCTATAGGCACCAACGAACGACACTGGTATCGCCTTTCGCGCCGGTGAGTCTGAACGCTTCGGAGGTTTTGCAACAACGGTTGTCGCGGCGACAGGCGCAGCGGGCGGAGCCATAATCGGAGCGTTCAATGCAATACCACCCGCGGGCGGCGGGGCGCCATCGGTTTTGCGCATCGAGTTGACGAGGTTCTGCCGCGCGAGACCATCGATGTCATCGAGCGTCAGATGCTTCTCATCAGCGTGTGCAAGGCCAGCGGCACAGAACACGAAAAGCGATGTTGCCGCGAAGCGGCCGGACTTATTGGAGAACATAGTATTTACCCTTCGCGGTGAAATGAACGCCACTGCCATCGTCCTTAAGCTCAACGTCGAGCGTGTCCAGAGCCATGTTGTCCGGCAGCTTCCCCAGTAACCGGCTCTGCCACATATAGCCTTCGATGGTCCAATCGCCCGCCTGAAGGATCGGTCCGTTGATCTCGCCGGCGTTCGGCTGGCGGGCGAGCAGACGCTGGGGCGGGCGCAGCGTGACCACGTAGCCGTGACTCATCAACTGGTCGGGCTTTGTCGACAGCCGTTGCGGGTCCGTCTGAAGTTGCTTGATAAGAGCCTGCGCGTTCGGCCACTGCTTCTGTTGAGTAAGCGCGAGCTTCGGGACGTGTGGCACGGCCGGCCCCTTAACCTGCAACAGCAAACCGTTGGGATCGAACACCACTGGCCGCATCTCTGCCGGTGCACGTGCGTCGAATTCCTTGTAGGTGCCGCCCTCGCGTTTGTAGGTGATCGAGCACCAACCGGTTGCACCGCATGACGCCTTCTGGAACTGCCAGCCTGCTACGTTGGTTTCCTGCCTCCCCATCGTGTCGACCAGTGCCGGCGCAAGCGCCGACGCGAGAGGTAGCGCGCCGTTGAAGGTGCGCTCGATCGCCGCCTGATAGTCCTGCATGTAGGTCGGCGGCGGTGCAGGCGGTGGCGGCGGTGGATTGATATAGGTGAGCGCTTCGCTACCGAGATAGATCGACGTGACGGCAATGACAGCCAGCGGAATGATCTTCGGCACCTTCACGGGTACCTTCTTGATCAGTCCGACGCTCTTGCCTCGCAACAACTCGGCGGGCGTGAAGGGCTCGTCCAGATCAGTGACGTCGGGGCCGTAGCCGATTGTGACTAGGCGGACACGATCCTTTGCGCACTCGTCCTCGAGCGCGTCACGGCGGTCCTCAAGTGCATTGAGCGCCACAGTCTGGTCGACGCGCACTGCGCCGCGGACAATGAGAATCAGATGCACCCGCTGGCCGTCCTGAACCAGGACAAGCACGGCGGCCTTCGAGCGCACGCGGTCGAGACCGGCCACCCGAGCGGCCGCCGAATACAGCTTCAGCCCTTTTCTCTCGGCAGGTTCCGGCGCACAGAAGCCGGCGACGGTTTCTTCCTTACCCTTAATCTCTACAAAGTGCGTCGCGTCGAGCTCGCCGGCGTAGCGACGGCGCTCGCCCGCCGCACCTTTCGTTGCATAGGCCCGCCAGTCAAGTCCGAAGACAAGGCGCGCCTTTTTTTCGTTGGGAATCGTCTCGAAGTGCATGCGCCGCTCACATCGACGGCACGACGGAGGCCGTCAGCATAATTACCTGGAACGTCTTCCCCTTGTTCCATGCGCCGCTCGCACCGAGAATCCCGTTGTTGCTCGAGCCGTCATAGTTGTTGGTTACAGCGCCGTACATGACCACAGTCTGACCGTCGGACAGCGCGATCGTCTGATCGTCCTTGCTGCCCACGATGTCGGGCAACTGGATCTGCTGGGCCGACGCTCCCGAGCCCGTACCGATCGTCGTGAATGGACCGTTGAGCTTGGAGTTGTCACTCCAGTAGGACAGGATGATTTGGTTGTGATCATTCACCGACGGGAGGATGTTCACGAAGTCACCGACCGTGACCGAGCCCGGCGTCAGGCCCGGCGCGCCAGCACTACTGCTGATTGAGCCTGTGGCGGGCGTTGTTGCCGCCAGATAGCCCTTCGTTTCGAACGAGCCTATCGACATCGGCAGGCCGTTGAGGGTCATCTTGGTCTGCGTGTTGTCCGAAACCGTCTTGCCGTAGGTGTTCAGTGCGTTGATCACGGCGTTCGTGCCAGTGAGCGGCGCGTTGGGCTTCAGGATGGAGAGACCAACCGAGCCCGCGGCGGTCGCCAGCGAGGTAGGCGAGACCACGCTGATCGCGTACTGCGACAAACCGTTCGAAATACGGTTGAAAATAATGTCTGCGCTCGCTCCCGCCTGCGACCCGTTGTTAAGCGCGATCTGTAGCGTGCGCACGCGGACTGAAACCTGACGCGTCGAGATGGCGTTCTCGCGGGTCAGAACATCGTTCATGCGATCGACGGCTTCCTTGGTGTCGCGCACCATTACCAGACGGCTATGCGGATTGACATTCACCTTCCCCATCGGCGTCTTCAGGCTTTCGAGTTCCTTCGTGATCAATGCGATCTGATCGAAAGTACCTTCCCGACCAGTTGACGTCACTGCCCCGAACGAACCGGTATTGGCGCTCGTTGCGCCCGCCCCGTTTGACTGGTTGCCTGTCGACGTGTCCGTGCCTTTTGACATGGACGACTTGATGTTCACCGCACCTGGAATCGCCGCTATCTGGAAAGTCCGGGTGACGAAGCGCGAAATGTTGATGGTCGCGCCGTCGAAGTTCCAAGCAAGGCCCAGGTCTTCCGTCACGCTGTGAAGGTACTGGCCGATCCGGGCATTGCCCGGCTGGCGGTAGACCGGCTCCATGTTCGTCGATGCACTTTGTACCTGCATCCCCGCCTTGCCGCCGGTAACGGGATCGACCAGTGCCTCACGTGGAATGAAGACATCGGGACTCAGATGGACCGGGTAACCCGACGCATCGGAAACGAGAGTCGCGATTTTCGTGATGGGCAGATTCGCCGGAAGCGTGACGTTCTTGTCCCGGAACACTGCAGGCAGCGTCGCTTCATAGGCAACGGGCACGAGGCGATCGCCGAGAAACGCGGTAGAGACGTGCTCGACTAGCGGCATCGAATCGCCCATGCCGGCCATCGCCCGCTTTGCGTCGTGTGTCGCTGCGTCATAGGCCTGATTGACGTCCGATTGCGACACAACGCAACCCGTCAGCATGGTTGCAGCAAGGAGTGATACAGCGGCCTGGAAGCGGTTTGCTCGCATCGTTTAGTCCTGACAATTTGCCGCGCGGGCGACCACGCGAATAACGTTGTTGCTGTGCTCGCAGACGCGAGTCGGGGTGCGCATGTGGTTGGTCGCGCGCATGACTTGTGTCAGTACGGAATCGAAGTCACCGCTGAACGTCGCATTGAATTCGAGCGGCAGGTCATCGTCGATTTTCCAGGCCAGTTGCCAGCCCTGTTGCTGGAGCCAGCGATCAAGCGCGTTGCGCAGATTAATGTCCTGCGGGGTGATTGACAGCGACAGGGAACTGGAGCCCGCAACAGCCGGTGCACCCGGCAGGACGACAGGCGTCACGGCAGTCGACGCTAGGGTTGGTGACGCCGCTTGTGTGGGAGTCAGCAGCGGCTGCGATGCGTGGGACGAAGCCGGTGCACCATGAGCAGGTTCGACCATCGCCAGCGAAGCCGCTCCGCCAGCGGGATGTGAATCTGCGCTCAGCATCTGCCAGCCGCCACCCGCAGGCGGCAACAGGTCGGATTGCGGAAACGCAGCGTTCGCCAAACCCGCCATAGCGAGTAACGCGAAGACTTTCGCAAGGAGCGAGGCGCGACGGCGGGTGGGCATGATGATCATTGGCTTCATGTGATTCAGTGGGCCGCGCGCACAACGCGCCGATAAATGTGGTTCGCGTACACCAGTTGCTTGTTGGTCGAGACGGCGTTGTACGCACCAACCGCCTTCCACGTCGGGCCGAACTGCCTGATATTCGACGCGAGGATCCATGTGCCGACGTATCCGTTGACGCACGGGTTAAACAGCGACTCCCGCGTGACGCCATAGCGCCTGAGCTTCGGAAGCCACGAAGAATTGATCTGCATGAGGCCAATATCCTCAGAACCATCCGTGTTCCGGTTCACCGCGTTGGCGCGCATGCCTGACTCCTGCTGCGCGATTGCGCGCACGAGCACCACATTGACGTGATGGAACCGTGCGGCATCATCGAGGCAGTCTGCGAGCGCCGGCTGCACGCACAGCAGCGCGCCCGCAAACGCGGCGACGGCCCGACGCCTCATGATTTCGTCCGGTCGAAAAAGCGGACGTCATGCTTACGCGTCACGTTCACCACATTGCCGTCGGCGTTGACGATAAACTGGTCCGCGGTACCGTTGAACTTGTAATAGCGGCCCTGCTGCTCACCTGAGCCCATGTGAGCGACATCCGAGACCTTGACGTTGCCGACCGTGTCGGCAAATTTGAAGTACGTCGATCCTTCCTTGTCGAACACGGCTTCAAGGCCTGCGGTGTTCTTCGCGTCAAATCCGTAGACGAGGCCGGCAACGCGCGCCACTTCGACGCTATCGGAGCCATTGGACACAACAAACCGATCCGCCCGGTTAATCGTCACGACATTGCTTGAGTCGTCCCATTTTGGCCTCAGGGAGTGCCCCTCCATGTCCCGAAAGACGAGCTCTTTTGCAGGCCTTTGTGAGAAGCGGATCTGGATGTGCGTGTCGTCGCCGTCCCGGATCGCTAGCGCGCCGAACTTGGCGGCGAGACCACCGTCCTGCGGCTGCACTTTGTCGCTCGCGCTGACAACTACCCCCGACGCGGGCAATAAGCTTGCTGCCGCTGTTTGCATTGCAGCCTGCGCAGGCGCGGCGCTTGCCACATAGTTCACCCCGGTCGATTTGGCGGCCGCGCGACGCAACGTCACGTGGTGCGCGGTGAAATCAACGTCGGCGTAGAGATTCACTGCCCCCAACAGGCGGTCGAGCGACTGCATCCAGTTCTCGCCGTCTCGCGTTGCGAAACTCTGCGCGTTCGTCAGGTCGACGTCTTTTTGCGCCGAACCGCTCCAACCTTGCGGTACCAGCGACTTGACCATCTGTGCAAGCGGCAACGTTGCGCTCATCGGACGCGTCGTCTCCAGACTGGGTCGCGGACCAATCAGTGCGAGGCGGTTCGAGAAACCAGCAAAACCGGCAGGCATGTCGCCACTGCGGTTGCTCGCCTCGGAGGTGAAGGTGTTCGCCTTTTTCCATCGGGCCGTGGCGCTCGACCCACCCACCGAATAGGAAACGACTTCGGGCGTCCCTGACACAACGATGTATGGGCCTTCAGCGTGACCGCCGTCTACTTTCAGATTCTGGCCGGCTCGTGGCTGAAGATACGTGTCCGTTCCGTCGTTGAAAATAAGCGCGGGCCGCTCGGTCATGTTCCCGTTGACCTGATAGTCAAAGTCAAGGGGATCCGTGCTCGCAGCCCACGCCGACAGTGATAGCACTGACAGCGCGATAAGGGTTAGCGTTTGCTTCATAGACCGCGGTCGATTTGGGAGAGATGCTGGATGAAGCGCGCGAGGTACTCGCGGCCTAGCTGTGGGTTCGCGCTGTGGTAGTAAGCCACGGCTTTCATCGCCGAATGCGTCTTGCGATAGTTCTCGTTGAGGATGTCTTCGGCCACGTGGATGTTCGTTGCCGGAGCAAGTGCATCCCATGGCGACGCGAAGCGCTGCCGGTGATAGCACCAGTTCACCTGCATCAGGCCAACATCAAAATCACAACGACCATCGGAGATAAGAAAGCGGATCGCCTTGTAGGCGTCATCGCGCGCGCGAAAGAAGAAGCCGCGTCCGGCGACGTTGAGCGTCCACGGCCATGCACGACCCTTATAAGCCGACTCATTCAGCGCGACGCCAGCGAGGATCTTGGCGTCGACGCTCGTATGCATGACGTCGAATGGCGCCTGCGCGGAGGCACAAGCCCAGCCACCCCGGCGCTCGGCTAACGCGGCCTGCGCGTCGTCGTCAAGCACTGCCGGTTGCAGCCAGCCATTCTTCACGAGCATCGTTTGAAGGCTTTCAGGCGCGCCATCAACGAGCACCGATGCGAAGCCGTGCGACCCCGGGTTGATGCTCTGTCCTTTCAGGGGTTGCGCCCACGTAAGAAAGCGCTGCAGGCCACAGGCATACACGGGCGTACCCGGGAGCTCGAGCACGGTGCGCTCGCCGCTTTCCTCAACGACGAAGCGGGTCGGACTGATCACCGTTTCGATCACTGCGGCGCCCGCCGACGAGTACGCGACCGTTAGCAGCAGCGCTGCAACGACGTGCCTAGTCATGGTACGGCTCCATGACGATGTCCTGCGTCACCTGGACCAGGAACTGCTGCCCGGCCGGCACTGTGATCGTCGGCGGAATGTTCTGGTTACGTTGAAGCACGGCCTGCGCAGTCGTCGCGGCAACCTGCCCTGCTGTGCTCCCCGTGGTCGTTATTCCGATCGGGCTTGCCGTCGTCGAGGTACTTGAGCCATTGTCAAAGCTCTTCAGCAGGACTGCGGTAATGAAGCCTGCGCCAAAGATCGCCAGGAAGTGGTTGTTGACATCGCCCGAAAAGCCGGCGGCGCCATTCTGGTCCGCACCCTGCATGCCGTTCATCGGCACGCTCTTGCCGTTGGGCAGCCGCAGACTGGTCGACGCGACAAGCAGGCGCTCCTGTCCGACCTTGACGTCCGCGCTATACGCGCCGTTGATGAACGAACCCTTCGGTATCATCAGACAGTCGCCACGCACGCTGTCATAGATGTCCTGATCGACCATCAGCGCAACGCGGCCGGGCTTGTCCGAGTTCAGGCCTTCGACGGTCTTTACGTGAATGTTGTGGGGCGGTGTGAGCGTGCAGCCGCTAGCCTGTCCGTTGAAGGTCGTCCGCTCGATGCCGCCCTGCCCCGCTGCATCCTTGAGGAAAGCGCGATCGCGGTCTTCGGGCGCCTGTCCCTGTTTGCCGAGCGCGAGCGCCATCGCGTCGGCCGGGTTCTGCATGCCCGACGTTGCGGCAGCGCGAGCGGCGCGGAAATCGTCCAGCGACGGTACGCCTGCCGGCACGGCCGACGCCTGCTGGGTGGCATTCCGGGAGGCGCCAGACTGCTTGAATACTGACGAAGTATAGATCGCATCGAGCTTGTTGCTCGCAGCAAGCGCACGAGTGTCGGCACCGTCCGCTCCCACGTCGCGCTGGAAGTCATTGCCCGTCAGCATTGGTTTGACGCCCGGACGTTGCGCAGCGGATGCATCCGACGCGGCGCGCGCGGCCGCTTCAGCCGCCGCAGCCTCCTGCTGCTGCTTGATCATCTTGTCGATGTCGGAGTTGCTCGCTCCGGGGGCCTCTGTGCTGCTCTTCAGAGCCGACGCCTTCTTCAGGCGGGCCTCTTCCTGCGCCTGATTGCTTGCCTTCAGCTCGTAGTAAAAACCGAGCACACCGATCACGACGGCGGCCAGCAAGCCAATGCTCATGATCGCATTGCGGGGCGTCTTGCCTTTGACGAGTGCTGCCTGTTCTGCGTTAGGCGTCGCCTGTTCGGTTTTCTTCGCCACGGTCAGAACACTCCGAAGATGCGCCGGCGACCGCGCGTCACCGTTACCTCGTCCTTGCCCGACACAAGAACGATCTCGTCGGCCAGACGCTGAAACACGAGGAAGTCGCCGCGGCGGATGAAGTTGCCGACGACACGATCGCCGTGATCCTTGTACATGGGCACTGGCCATGTCTGCGCTTTGGCGGGCATGCGCATCCAGATCGAGTGGCCGTCGTCGAATACGGTGCAGAGTGTTCACCAGGTCTGCCTTGTGCGGCTTGATAAAGACATGGTTCATCTTGTCGTCGTCAATCTCCCACTGGACACTGTCGCCCATAGCGGGGTCGGCAATCAGCTTCTCGCCGGGTTCCAGCTCGATGGTCGTCAGTTTCAGCGGTGCAGTGAGCACACGAAAGATCTGGTCGCGGCTGTACGGAAACACGCCGATCCTTGCGTCACCAGGCATCGTTAGCGGGTCCGCGCCACCATTGAACGGATTGACGGGACTCATCGGGTCTCCCGCAATCATCGCTGCGTTGAACGAGTTAGCGTCAGCAGGTTTTTTGGCATTCGCCGCCGTCATTTGCAATGCCGTCGCCGCAAGCAGAACGAGAACGCCGAGCGTCGGACGGTGATATCGGGAAGTCATCCTGGTCAAGCTCCACCGGTCCGCTCAAGGCGGAAGAACGGAATGTAAATGCCGAAAGGATTTGCGGTGAGTGCGGCGTCGGCGGTTGGCGCCACGATCTGGTAGCGAAGCGTCAGCGCATAAGACTTCACGTCGGGCTTGCCGGTCGCGCCCGCCTGCGAGGTCGTCGTTGTGAACTCAACGAGAACTGTCTGATCTTCAAGCAGCGCGATGTTGCGCACGTTCACTTCGCGGATCAGCTTGGGATTTGCGGTGATCTGCTGGAAAGGGGCGTCGTCGCGCAGCCAGCTCTTGAACTGGTCGGTTGCGGCACCGATCATCTGGGCCTTTACCGAATTGATGTTCGGCGACATGCGCGACGTCTGCAGGCTGTCGGTCAGCACTGGCTCGATCGTGAACCAGCGCACCGCCATGTCGCGCATGCTCGTGCGCAGCGCCTGGGAGTCCGGCTTGTAGGCGACGAGTTCCGTCACGACCGGGTGACCGCTCACGTCGGCCGAGACACCCACCACGCGCGTGACCGAAGGCGGCGGCTGCCGTGTCCAGACGGCACTGGCTGCGACCGCAGCACAGGCGAAGGCAATGAGCATCCAGCGGTTGCTCTCAACCTTCAGCCGCGTGCTTGTCTCGAAAATGACTTTCGATGGATCTTCCTCGGCATACATGCCGGGGGCCGTGGATAGCGCGGCCTGCCGCTTGTTCCTGAAAATGCGCATGGCAACCCTTGATGAATGGGTACCATTGAAACAATTTCTAACAAGGGTTTTGAGGCAAAAGGCACAGAGATTTGAGCGCCTTTGTGGGCAGGCCGGTTGGCTGTCAGCCTTGCTGGCTTTTGAAAACTTTAACCATGGTTACGGGTCTCAGGCGGAAAGAGATACGAAATCGGTACTCTTTCGTCTCCATCGCGCATGCAGGTTCTGCAATGCTTTCTTCTCGCTCCAACTTTTGTTACAAATTTACATTTTTGGAACAAGATCGCTTAATTTTTGGTCTTAAAAATCAGGTAGTTAACACTATGACACTACCGAAAAAATTAACCACGGTTAAAAAAGCGAATTCTACGCGTGGTTGCGCCGCAAGAGGCAATAGCAATCGGAACGCTGCCAGAAAACTGTCGATTTGAAGCGATCGTAGAGCACAGCCACCGCTTCTTTTCAGTGGAAGGCTTCGCCAGTCAATTGATAGAAGCACTTTTCTAGCAGCGCCTTTACTGAGAAAGCCGAATGACGGAAAAAGTCGTGGACGATGCTTTGCGGCTAGCAGTAATTTACAAGGCCGGCGTGGGGACACAATGGAAGACATATCGTCAAGCAGCAGAGAAGCTGTCGAGGTTGTTTGAGACCAACCTCGCGCCTCCGAGGATTGCCGAGGCCCTCGCCGTGTCGCGATTGCCTCGCGTAGTTACAGGACTGTTCGACAGACCGGGCTTAAGCACTGGCAACGCGCGCGCGCTCCTGAGATTGGCAAGTCAACGCGGAGAAAGCGTGCTCGCGGCCAGCGCCGCAACCATAGACACGACTGGCATGGATGCAAAGGGCATTGTGCGCGCCTTACGATTAGGCGGTGAAGTACGCTCACGTGCGGCCCTTCCCGGATTGAAGGGACCACTCGCCATTTCAGCGTATTACATGCGAGGCGCATTTCCGAATCAGCGGGTCGCGGCGGTACACATGGGCATACCGCAATCCCGGCTAAGCGAGGCTCTTGCCATTGAAAAGGTGCTGCCCGTTGAGGTAAAAATGCTTTTTCCGGGTGACGATCTTACTTTCGCGGCCGCCAAGCAAATAGTGAGGCTGATAGCGCTGCAGGGGGCGAAGAACGTTCGCGCGCTCGCAGCCGAGGCGGCCTGCTCGCCGCGTAGGCCATCACCCCAACTGATACTGAACCGCCTGGCGGGTATCGATATCCCCGGCGTCGATGCGAGGGTTAGGAAAGCGCCAGGAAAGAATGCAAAGCGGCGCCTAGTCGTTGAATTGCACCTTCACGAGTCCGACGCTAACAGCGTAGCGGCGCTCGAGTTCATGATTGAAATGCTGAAGACAAGGTTTGGCATGGAGTGAAGGAGAATCTGAAGCCGGAATTGGCGTTACGATCGTGGCCGAAGAGTTTCACGGTTTCACAGTTTGGCGGAAGCGTCGCACTGAATTTGTTGTTTCTGGCCAATACGTTGGGCCAAACGCCAAAGGCTCAAGACCGTCAACCGGTTGACGGTCCTATTGCGGGAAATCGAAACAGTGACACCTGCAGGTGCAACTAGGTGCGATGTTTTTTGCAGTATCCGCCTGTGATCCTGAGCGCTTGACAAGGGTGTGCGTTTGAGAAAATTCGATAGTTGTATATCTCAGCTATCTCACATCAGGTCACCAATGAATTCGCACATGCCTTGCCCCGTCGAGTCGCCCAAAAAGGCCATCGAATACCACCATCTTCTGCGGGAGCGAGAGACATCAGCCCTGAACTACGGCCGCTTCTACCATCGGCTACTCGAAGCGCGGGTTTTCGCACCTCAGCGAGAATTGTCCATCGCTTTGTCCGTACCTGAGGGGCATGTCTCCAAAGCGCTCAAGAGTGCCCTCTTACGCGCATTCGGCTCAGAGGCTCATGTCTCGTTTAGAGTCGCAGAGGCTTTGGCGGAACTTGTTAAGGTCGTAGGCGTGGAAACGCTGACGATGCGCGCCATCCTACTGGGGCAGCGCCCTGATTTGACTGCCAATCAGATGATCCTAGAGACCTTGGTACGAACCGAAACGCCAAGCCATCTACCGCAACAAATTAGGATGTCTGTAGGTCGCGGCGGTCGATATATTCGTAAGCGCGCAATCTAGCGCACGGAATTGATATCCCGGGACGGTTGAGAGATTGCGCCGCACGACACCCGCGTCGATCGATGACGTCGCGCCAATGCCCTGGTTGAATCAAGCGGGCTTGCGTGCTGCAGCCGTGAGCTTCGCGAAGTTGAAGGGCAACAGGTCGGTGACATCGGCATCCGGTGCGCGCTGCGGCAATTCGGTCAGCACATGCACGAGGTATGCGTATGGCTCGACATTGCAGGCCCGACACGTGAGCATCAGGCTGTAGACGATTGCGCTCGCTTTCGCTCCGGCAACCGTGTCACTGAACAGCCATGAGGCCCTCTTAGAGAAGCAATTCCATAAGAGGGCGAACTGGCTCTTCGCGGGCTCTTTGCGTGCGGGGCAACGTGCAGCCGCCATCATGAGCCTGATTCGATAAGCGGAGCTCAACGGCCATGATCCATACGTCTATCTCAAAGACGTACTGAATCGCTTACCAACGCATCGCGCCGACGACATCGCTCAGCTACTGCCTCATCGCTGGGCGCCGATCACCGCCTGAGCGCTGGTAGGCACTCCCCAGGGTGCCATTGCCGGGCGCTTACAGACGTGTCGAAGGCAGCGAGACAGATTCTCGCACTCGCTAGGTACCTCGAGTCCACCTACTGGACGGGCGTCATGGCGTGTTACCTCATCAACGGTGTGGTCCCGCCTGATCTGTCGATGGACGACGAGAAGCCGATTGTCACGTTCGATATTGCGGACGACGATCCAGTCGCTCGTGATCGGTCACAGCAACGAGCGCGTCCATGTCGTGCGGCGCGACCATCGCGAATGGCGTCACTCCGAGGATACCAAGGGTCTCGTATCGCCAGCGGACTTTTTCGACTGGTGCGAACTTGAGGGTATCGATATTAACTACCTACGACTGTTGCGCGAGATCGCAGGCTTCAGCACGGGTCGCCAGATTGGTAGCTTGCCGCTCAAGGGACTCCCGCGCTATGAATTCGTTTCGCAATCCTAATGAACATACACAAGGAAAGGAAACGTGTCGATCGGTCCAACCACGCATGACCTCAATACCCAACATGCTCAGGCAGCCAATGCCGGCTTTCACGCGATCATGGTGGAAGACCAACATCTGAGCGCTGCTCAACTGGGTAACAAGTACAACCCGAACGGCGATGGCGAGCATCGGGCAACGCCGTTGCGTCGCGCGGAGTGGCGCCAGCAAGTTGCTGGTGAGAACACCGTGATCGGCTACTGGGACTGGGTGGAATACCAGATCGAGCAGTACCACAGCGACGCGCGCTGTCTGGCAGCGCCGGATCAGAGCGCGGAAGAGCCAAGTCCGGCTCTGATCCGGCTGATCAACGAAACGTTCGGGGAAACTTTTGCGGACACGACAGCCGCGACCGATCACGAGATCAAGGTGATTGCCGCTGTATTGAAGAAGTTGGGGGTGAAGGTATGAGCAATTTGACAGGGAGCGCGATCGGTTTTCCGACTTTCATCGGCGTCATCCACAAGGCCATGCTGACCGTGACGGGCTCGGGCGAGGGGTACATGGACGGCAAGGTCTACTATGACTGCGAGAAGCGAACGCTCGATGTGAGTGGCACCGACTTCCTCGACTTTCAGTCGTATATGGAGGCGCTCGCCGCGGACGGCATTCCGGGCACGGAGCTGAATGCAGAAGGCGTCACTGTCGTGTCAGCGACCAACCAGCGAGAACTTACAGGGTTCCTGCAGGAGGTGGGGCGCAAGATGGAGAGTCCGTTGATCGTTGGTCGTCGATACGGGACCGAGTTCTCTATCAGGCTGGTCGCTGAACGAATGGTCGTCGTCAAGTTCGCGCTCTGCGGCGAGACTGATACTGACGCACCGCTTGGCTTCTCGACCTCGCTGACCTTACCCCTCTGACCTGCATGCCCTCGGCCCCGCGGCCCGTAGGTGGGACCGGACACGAGCATAAACGAGGATCGTCCGAATCCTCTTTTTTTTAAGCGAGACGCGGCCGCAGAAGGTCGCGAAGACCAGCGATGTGCTGCCGCGCTTCGTGTGACCGCGTCGCCGCGGCGACAATGTGGCGGGAGGTCGTGGCTGGACGGATGAAGCCACGCTCCTTGGCTTGCGCAAAGTCAGTCTTCCAGTTGGTTGCCTGACGCCCAATTCCCTCGCCTGCCTTGTACACGGTCATCGATTCGCCGTCCGCACTCACGACGTAGGCCGTCTCGCCGCTCGCGTCTACGAATGTCTGGCCAGCACTCTCACGAGCCACGCGCTTGCCTTGAGCCTCGACATTTACCTTGACCTGTTGCTCGACAGCAGCCTGAGACTTTCGGCGCAGCTGGTAGCGGAAATCGACCGGGCTGCGGAGCAGAGCGCTTAGGTAGCAGATGGGCTTTGCGGCTGCCTTTAGATGTTCCCACGTAGCCTCGACGACGTCGGAGAGGAGCTTGCCGTTCTCACGCGCTTCACGCATGAATTTGAAAATGAGGAAATCAAGAAACCCCAGGGACCGCAGACGCTGAAGGTCAGCAGGCACTTGCCCGGGTTGTCTCTTTTGAGAAGAAGCAGGGTAAAGATCCTCATATATACCACCGTCTGCCACGGTGGCAGACGGACTGGGCAAGGAGTCAGGCTGGGGTTCCGGGTTGTGAGGAACCGGGGCTTCGACAAGACCCAGCAGTTCAGCGGCACGCTGAGTGAGGTGGAGATACGCGCGACCAAAGAGACCTGCTTCAACATAGCGGGACTGAGGGCGACGTTCAAGCAGACCAGCGGCTTCGAGGTCATCCAGGCTGCGATAGAAGGTGCGCATCGATTGAAGAGCGCGGCCAGTGAGCAGCTCGCGACGCGCGAAGATGGCTGCGAACGGTTTGGCTTGATCTACGGTTCGTGCGAGAGCAGCGAGAACGGCACGCGCACGTTGGGGAAGGGCGTCGATGTGGGACGCGCGAAATGCGGCGCGGAAGATGATCCAAGGCAAGTTGGTGTCATCAGAACGGAAGGCGGTGAGGGCGGTTGAGTCTTCGGGGTGAGTTTCACCCTCGCCAGCAACGAAGCGTTGCGCGATAGACATGTCGAGCGTCCATTCTCAAAAATGGATTTGAATTCGCTTGACTGGCTATCTCGTTGCGCTACACTCCGGGTTGACGTTGTACCCTTTCCAGTTTCCAGCTGGGGAGTGTGGTGCGAGGTTTCCAGCCAAGCCCACTTACGCAAAGGCCCTCAGTTTCCAGCTGGGGGCCTTTGTCTTTCTGGCGTTACCGTGTCATATACTTCACCAAGTTTCGTCACGAAAGTTCAATAAAAACAACGACTTAGAAATTTGGTTGGTTTCCAGTCTAAATTTCTAAAATCTAAGTCATTGAAAACGCTACGGTTTCTTCACGAAACCTGTTTCTCGGTAAGCTTCGATTCGATCAGTGCTTGAATCTCTTTTGCCCACTCATTGGCCCGCTCAGCATCCACTTTGAGTCGCACACCGATGATGCCGTTGCGCGCGGTGATCTCGCAGTAGTTCTTCTTGCCTTGCTTCACGATGAGTGTTTGGCCGGTCGGTGTGGCTTTCGCAGGCTTGGCTTGCACGCTCGCGACAGCTTCTTTCTGCGTGAAACGCTCTTCATTCACCAGTCGATTCACGGCCTCGATCACTTCCTTCGTACGACCTTCTATGTGCGCCCGAGTCAGATGCGCAGCGGCGTCAGCACCCAGTCGCTCAGGACGCGTTTCTAGGATTGCCTTCGCATCAGTTGGTAACCCGTCAAACGCGAAGATCTTGCTCACGTGCGATTCCGACAACCCGACTGCGGTCGCCAATTCCTGCTGGGAGAGAGCGTCGGCTGTCGCCTGCAACCGTTGGAAGTGACAGTACTTCTCGTAGTCCGAGAGGGAAGGGGCAAAGAGATTTGAGAAGAACGCCAGCCGCTCTGCTTGCTCGGGTTCGATGTCCGAGACGATGGAATCGATCTCATCGATGCCCAATTCGCCGTAGATGGCGACGCGGTTGTTACCAGCGTTGATGTTCCATTCACCGTCACCGCGAGCCTCCAGCACAACCGGATACACCAGTGGGTACTGGGCAAGATTCGCTTTCAGTTCGGCGTATTGCTCAGCTGTGAGCTTCCGGCGACGACCGGGTACCTCATGCATCTTGGCAATCGGCCGCTTTGCTCGGGCACCCTTGTCTAGGAGGGTTTTGAGGTCGGCAATCTCTTTGCGTTGTCGCTCGGCTGTTGCCTGCAGCTGCATCAGCTGACCTGGTGCAGTGCGAGCCTGAACGGGCGGCGCATCGAGCGCTCGCTGCTGATCCTCAGCTGTGACCTGAATATTCTTGGCTTTAGTAGCCTGCTCTTTCATCCAGTTCGCCATCGTCATCCCTCCTGTGCCCAGATGGCGCACACCTTGTCATCGACGCGGTCAACCAGCTGGTCAACGGGTGTGCGAATGCGGCGTAGTGTCTCCGCCCCAACGTCGTTCGGGCCAAGATCGTAAAAAGTAGAAAAGCGCATGTTGGTGTTGCGCGCCAGATCAGATTCCGGGATCTCGATGGGCACCACGCGGGAACCGTAGATCTGGGTGATCCAGCCTTGTAGGATCTGTGCGGCGGGCTTTGACGTCATACGCGTGACCAGCACATCCACGAAGTCAAACTCCTTGGCGCGCCCGTCATCGAAAGCTTGCATCCCATTGATCAGATCGCCGAACAGGTGCCAGAACTGCACCATGGAGGCAAAGCTAAGCATGTCCGGCACGACCGGCACGAGGACGCCGTCCGCGGCGAAGATGGCGTTGATTGTCAGATAGCTCAGCGTGGGTGCCGTATCGATGATGATGTAGTCGTACGCATCCTTCAGCTGGGCGAGGCCGTCATGCAGCACCTGCTCGAAGCGCACCGACTCATCGCTGGCTGCCCGCGCTGGGAGCATGAACTCAGCATTGAAAAGTTCGGTGGAGGAGGGGATGATGTCCACGTTCGGCCAGTAGGTCGGAACGGGGAGGGTGGTCATGTCAAACGGTTCGCCCGCCAAGTAGGCCTCAATCAGGGGCATCACGGTTTGTGAGGAATCGACCTCCGCATGGGGGTTGATCCCGTAGAGGGTGCTTGCACTGCCCTGAGGGTCGAGGTCGATGTGAAGCACCCGACGGCCGCGGCGCATCGCAAGACCTTGCGCGAGTAGGGTAGAGGTCGTGGTCTTCGTGACACCGCCCTTGAAGTTGGCGACGACGATGACCTTGGCGGGGCCTTTGCGGGGGAGGAGGTTGCGCTCGGATTGAATCCAAGCGATGCTCTCTGCAACGGTGAACTGACGAGGTGCCCCGGGCTTGCTCTGCGTGCCACCGGGCAGCTCACCCTTCTTGAGCACATAGCCCATGCGTTGCTTGTCGATGCCGCACATCTCCTGCAGGCGCGCCGATGAGATAATCGGCGGGA
Source organism: Paraburkholderia sp. RL17-373-BIF-A (assembly GCF_046030175.1). Taxonomy (NCBI): domain Bacteria; kingdom Pseudomonadati; phylum Pseudomonadota; class Betaproteobacteria; order Burkholderiales; family Burkholderiaceae; genus Paraburkholderia; species Paraburkholderia sp. RL17-373-BIF-A. Next base: position 3,441 of record NZ_JARESO010000063.1, on the reverse strand, counting down.
CCTTGCGAGGGAAGGGCTCAAGCATTTCGTCGCGGATCTTCTGCAGCATGCCGTCTGACAGTTGCGCAAGACGCATGAGGTCTTCGCCCGTGGTTTTACCCGACTTGAGCTTCGTTTTAGTGTCCATTGTTCTACCCATAGCGTCCAGTGGACCGGTTGAGAAGTTTTCGACCCAACCGGTCGAACTGCTCGCAGATTAGTCCCTGTTAAAAGTAAACGCAAGTTAACTTTGCGATGGTTGTCCTTGCGCAATTGCCCGTGTGCCGGTGGTTTGTGCCGAATTTCTCGACAGCGCCTCAAGTCGTGGAACAAAATGGCGTCCGTGGAACATCCCCTTCACAAATCTAAGCGTCACCAAATAGCTTTTCGGACGGGCACTTAAGGGCCAAACCGCTTGAATGTTTCACGCTCATTCCTGCGTATCGCGCGCTCGGAGAACGATTTCAGCTCCCGACCGGCATAAGTGCGACACCGAAGCCGCAAAGACCACCGTGTCGTACTAATCATTACGTGAATCGTAGTGTTTTTTACGTTTCCGATCCGAGCGCAACTAACCGTCAGGTTCCTTTGGTTTTCTGGGGCAGTAGCACCGCAGTACACTGAAGTCTTTTAGGAGGAGGGTGATATTGAGTCATGCGTAGAGACGAGTGCAGTTAAAACCGGAGGCAGCTAGCAAGGTAGGGTAGCGATATATTTGTTGCCTTGCGATCAATTGCGGAGGCTGTCATGCGGATGATCATTGAGGCGCGAATTGACGACGCTGTCGGCGGCGGCGAGGCAATACGATTGGCTGAATTTGAACGACTCCAGGGCGATCTGAAGCAACTGGGCCTAAACTTGGCTGAAGGCAGAAGCCTGTTACACGAAGCACAGTGTGCATTGGTCTGCGCACAGACACCCGTGTTGTTGTCTCGGCCTCCCTGAATTGCCCGCAATGTGGCAGGGCATTATCGATCAAAGCAACCCATGCGATCCGATACAAGACGGTTTTCGGCAAAGTAACGATCGACAGTCCGCAGGTGCGCGTGTGCAAATGCGCTCAAGACCAAAGCGCAAAATCGTTCAGCCCGCTCGCACTAGCTATGCCGCTGCGCGTTAGTCCCGAGCTCGAATACTTGCAAGTCAAGTGGGCAGCGCATCTTCCCTATGCCGTAGCGACGACGCTGCTGAAGGAGGCTTTACCCGTCGATAAAGCGATCTCCACCTCAGGATTGAGGAATCGCGTATTAACGGTTGGCCAAGAACTCGACGATCGCGCCGAAAGCGCGATTCGCGGTGAACGAGACTATCCGCCGGCCGATAGCCACGTCAACATAACCGCTCTTGCGGTGGATTCTGCATGGTTGCGCCACCGGCCTTCTCGTAAAGAACAGGATGAAGCCAAGCTCTGGCAGTATTTCCCTTCAAAGCGCCCACCGTCTACCGGTCGACACGTGAACATCATCGCGGGCCGTGCGGTTCGCGACGATGGCTGTTGCAAGGTTTATGGATACGTCAATCGCGAAGTCACGTCGGCCGCGACCCGACTTGATCATTTTCTCTCGGAGCAGGGCGTCGCGAGCGATCAGAAAATCACGATCGTCTCTGACGGCGCAGGCGAATTTGAGAAAGCCGTCGATGGATCCAAAAGGCCGTTGAGCCGGATTTTAGATTGGTTTCACATTGCCATGAAGTTTCGGGCGATCGAGCAATCGGCACAGAAATTTCCTGATCTCTTGGCGCCAAACGGGATGCCTGTAAAAGACGAAGTCGCGTCGGCGAAATGGCTGACATGGCACGGCAAGGGTTCCAATGCCGTCGAAAGGCTCAAGCAAATTCATGACATGTTCGGACTTGTACCTGAAGACTCGGCGCACATGGCGTTATGGTGGAATCTTCGTGGGACGTATTGGTACTTGGAAGCCAATGGCCGATACCTGGTCAACTACGGATGGCGCTATCGACGCGGCATGCCAATCAGCAGCAGTATCGCGGAATCGGCGGTCAACGAAGTCGTGAGCTTGCGCTGTGCGAAGAAGCGGCAGATGCGCTGGACCAATAAGGGCGCGCACCTGCTCGTTCAGGTCCGGGTCGCCGTGCTAAACGGGGATCTTCAAATGCGGGAAATGCCGCCACCACCACAATTACCCGTAGAGCGGAAACGTGACGATCGCTGCCGACGTGTTGCCTAGCCCTGCCTCCGGTTTTGACTGCACTCATCTCCACTACCCGCAGTCCATTCAGATGCCTTATGGCATTTGGTCCGGTCGTCATATTGACGTCTGTCGGATTTTCCAGGCGCTTCTGAGAGCCACGTTTCAGGGCTAACCGGTCAGTTCTTGCCCGTCCTGCTGGAAACAAGCGCGGAAGCATGGTGGTCAGGACGTCATCCTTGAGTGGCTTGCAGGACTTCATGCGCTCGCTGCTCTTTACCATCATGTCGTCCTACATGATCGCGTCGCCGAGCCACTTGTGGACCGATGCGAAGGTTCCGCCCGCATTATGTGAAGCGCCGAGTAACGGTGGAATTTCGACCCCGGCGATGAGCGTCAGAGGATGTCCTTCGAGCCACGCGCCAGCGACGGCGGTCAGCGGAAGTGCAAGGAGAAGCATATACAGAAGCCCCTGGACGACAGTTGCCATGACACGCATCCAGCGCGAAACCGGAGGAGCCTCGGGTCGGGCATCGATAGTCCGCCAAAGCAAGCGGATAACGGCCAGCGTGAACACGCACAATCCCAATGTCTCGTGGAGTCGCCGGTCGAACTCGTGGACGGAGGAGTACACGCGCTGCTCAGGTCCGCCGGGCCCATACATGAATGCCACGAGGACAAGAATTGCCGTACACCAGTGGAAGAATTGGGCGATCGAACCGTAGCGGGTGTCAGTGATTTTCCCCATGGTGCTTCCCCTTTGCTGATCAGCGAGCGTCAAATGGGCAATCAGCATTTTAGTGCAGACGACGAGCCGCGTAGCCAGAACACCACACCACGCCCTCCATTCATTGATGCGCCATTCCCGCAGGCGCTGCAGACGGGCTGGCCAGCGAAGTAGGTGACGTCGCGTCACGACGAATGACGGGCGCACGGGTTCGGCTGACTCGGATTGCTTCGGGGGCACCTCGCCGTCGTCGCAGACTAGCAACGTCTCCAGAAAAATTCGTTTCAAGGATGGTTTCGTCCTCGTCTTCGGCGCCGAATCGCCGACGCAACTCGCGGGGGAGCACTGGCTTGCGTGTCATTCTGGACTAGCATGCTGCAGTGCAGCCAGATTTCGGCGGGAATACGGATGTTCCACAATGAGTCTTCATACTGGATACGCCGGGCGTCGCAAATGTATTCGACTCCAGAGTCAGCGTTAGCTACCGCAATGGAGCGCCGTCACGAGTCACCTGGACCGCAGTCGCTTCGATGTAGTCTGCTCTGATGCTGTCACCAACCTTCAGATCGCCGAGGGCCAGAT
>NZ_JARESO010000062.1:0-49322 GCF_046030175.1 Paraburkholderia sp. RL17-373-BIF-A | reverse complement strand
TGGCTTGTAGTCCGCGCCGGAAGCTTGCGGTCCGGATGCTGCCGCGTTCGAATCTGGCGCGGACGTGCCGGACGACTTCAGATCGCACGCGGCGAGCGTTCCTGCCGGAACCAGCGCGACGGCCGAGCGAAAGAAGCCTCGGCGCGACGTAAGGGGAAATGGAGGCATGTTGTTCGAGTCCGCAGGTCGGGCCGCAAATGCGCTCCCGGACAGTCATTGGATTGCGTTAGCAATGATGTTGGCACCGGCTCCAGAAGTACCTACTATCGCGCGCGGTACGAATCAGTCCCGCCGTGTGCGGAGGCACGCAATGCCCGGGCAATGACATACCACCGGCTGGAGCATTGAACGCTCACCGAGCTGGGGTTCACTTCGGGACCCTACTTTGTCTTCATGATAGTGAGCAGGATGAAGAACCGCTATTACATAAAGCTGGAGTTCGCGCCGTTCGCCGGTGGGGCGGGTGGCCCGCGCGTCTCGCGCGAGCGGGAAGACGTGGATGACGTCGAAGCCCCGGAGGGCGGCTCGGGGATTGGGGTGCGGCGGTTGGTCAGCGTTGTGGCAGGCGAACGGCGACCCCTGTCTGAAGATCAGTCAAGAGGCCGGGCGTGCTGTCGCGAACCGCTCAAACAGCATACGGGGCAGGACCAGTCCAACGGTCATGGCCAGGATGATCAGGAACGCCGTGGCGCCGTTCGCAACGAAGGCCGAGACAAGGTCGGCCGACGCGCCCGGTCCGATGGCGACCAATTCGACCAGCGTGCTTGCGGCACGGAAGAGGAAGAAGCCCGGCATCATCGAGACGACTGCGGAGAAGCCGACGGCTGCGAAGGGGAGGCGTAGGCGATCGACGATCGGCGCGACGATCAGGCCGGCCAGAAGACAGGCGAAGAACGCCGCTGTCGCGACGTTGGCGCTCAAGATCGAGACGAGCGCCCAGCGCGCCGCGTGCGCCAGCATGCCGACGGCGATTGGCAGCGGCAGCAGGCGCCACGGCATCGAAAAGAAAGTCCCGAAGCTCGCGACAGCGCATCCTGCGGCGATGACATCGGCGGCGAAGGGCGCGGCCGCGGACGGTGCGGCCTGAAGCGCGCCGCCGGCAGCGGCCGTCCCGATCAGCAGGCCCGTGCAGATCATCAGCACGATCAGAGCGGCATAGGTCAGGCGTGCGACGCCCAGCGTGATCCGTGTGCGCGCAAGGTCGCCCGCACCGTTGAGGATATGCGGGCCGGGAACCAGCACCATGCAGGGGCAGAACGCGACGAGCGATGGCGCGTCTGAAAGGTGGAGGCGACTTGCGACGGCGCCGATCACGCCGGCGAGCGTGGCCGCGGACAGCGGTTCGAGGAAAGGATTGCCGCCGAGCTTCACCTGCCAGCGGCGGACAAAGGCTCCGGCGGCGGCGCTTATGGCGATCAGCGCGAGGCTCGCCACATCGTACACGCCGTAGATCACGCCGAGAGACGCCGCACCGATGGCCGCGAAGGCAGCGAGGCGAAGAATCGCAACGGGTGGCATGCGCTCTGCCGCTATGAGCGCCGGGCGCGCGGCTGCGGTCGACATGGCGCCGTCGCACACTTGATGCATGATGGTCTCGACGGCCAGGACCTTGCCCATGTCTACGCCTAGCGGCGCGGCGGGGACAATCTCCGAGAAGGAGGTGTGGTCAAGCTCGACCACGAGTTCGCCCCAGTGTGGCAACACCCTGACCGGTACGCCGAGAGTGCGTCCGAGTTGCTGCGCCGCGACCACAGTCTTTTCCGTGGTCTGTCCGTGCGTGTACAGGAGCGAGGCTGCCAAGGCGACGGTGTCCACTTCGTCGATGTGGTCGCGGCGAGCGATGGCGTCTTTGTTCATGCCGCCTCAAAGGATGATGTCGGTCCGGATACCCAGGATTACGGCGCTGGATGCGCGTTTGCAGCCGCCTGGATCAACGATGTATTGCATGTTTGGTCTCTGGAAGAGGCCGGGCAGAGCCCTTGTTCATCTCCGGCGGCTCTTCGGTCGGCCAACTCGACCTCGGCGCGACGCCCGGTCCGAACCACTTGCCGACCGGCGTTCGCAAGCACTTCTCGCCGGAACCCATCCCGCTCTCCTCTGACCGTGGCGTCGCCACCAGCGTTACTCATGGTAGTGAGCGCGACACGGGGTGGCTATTACATAAAGCTGGAACCTTGGGGCGACGGCGCTGCGCATCGCACGTCTTCGATCGACCTATACAGATGGATGAGTGACCCATGCGAATGCACCATCCAGATGGCCGTTCGTAGAATGGTTTTGGACGCGAGTCGCGCGTACCTTTAAATCGTGACAAACGATTCATCCGCGGCGCGAGGATATCGTCATGAACAGGACAGCGAAGATCGGGAGACTGCAATGGACATCGTCAAGCTCGCAACAGACTCAGGCCTGCTGGTCGTGCTGGACGGCATGATCGGCAAAACGGAATACCGCAGCGTGCAAGGCTCGCTCGCTGCGCTCGAGCGCTTCGCCGATGCAGTCGGCAAGCAGATGGCGACACACACGCATTGCGCAAAGCGGGACGCTCAGCCGCAGCGGAAGTGATCGATGCTCTGGCCCGCCGCCACTGCGCGGCGCAGCCACTCGGGCATCTCGCCGAGACCCGTCCACACGTTGCCGTACGCATCGCGATAGCGAATCATCCGCTCATCCTCGACATCGCGATTGAGCGCGTGTTCCAGCGCTTCGATCGTGATCTCGCTTTCCATCATGCGACGCCTGAGCCAACAGATCAGCCGCTCGCGCGCTTCTCCTTCAAGACGTTCAATGAGTGTCGACATAGGTCGCTCCTGGGCGTGAATTCTATTGTGCGGACCGAGAAGAGTGGGCCGCGAATGCATTATCGATTTCGCCAATGTAGCGGCTTTGCCCCAAGCATCGTTTAGTGAAGGCACGCCCGACTTCGAATACGCACGACGGGTAACGGCCGGCACTAAACGCATGCGCCGCGCGACGCCGACATGCGGCCTTGATTCCAACTTTCCCGGCCTTCCCTATACACACATATGATTTTCGCGGCGGGGTTTTGTCCATAAGATAGAAACACCTGAACGGCGGACAAGACAACAACGTGCCGTCGTAACCGCATGTATGGCAGAGGATAGTCGCTTGCATACCCATCGGATTGTTTCCATCATCGACGACGACGAATCCGTCCGCATCGCCACATCGAGCCTGGTTCGTTCACTGGGTTGGGACGTCCGGCTCTATGCGTCGGCCGAAGATTTCCTCGCCGCCGGCCAGATCGTAGATGTCGCCTGCGTCATCTCCGACGTGCAGATGCCGGGCATGACCGGGCTCGAGATGCAGCGGCGTCTGCTCGACGGCGGGATTGCGCTGCCGATTATCTTTATCTCCGCCTTCGCATCGGAAACGGTGCGCCGCCAGGCCCTGGAAGACGGAGCGATGTGCGTGCTGAGCAAGCCTGTCGATGGCGCTGCCGTGTCGCGTTGCCTCGAAACGCTCCAGGCCGAAGGCGGCGAGCTTCATTGAAGCCCGCTCGCAGCGGGCCTCAATAGTTGAATTTTAAAAAATTCGGATAAAATAAGTATCGGATTATGAGTCGGCGTCCTGCATGTCTGACTTTGATGTGCCGTTCTTGCGGCACAAGACAGGGTTCCGGTGCTCGTCAACGAACGTTTGCCTGGAATGCCTATGCCAACATCGCGCCGTTTAGTCCCCCGCCTTCCCGCGCGGCGCGTTCAATCGTCGTCATGATATTCCGCTCGCGTGCTGGCGAACCGCTGCGGCATGATGCGCGCGTGCTGTCCGTTCTCGCGGCCGTCATCGCGCTGGTCGTCTTCCTGATCGACGCGTTCACGCCACTCGATATCGCGATTGCCGTGCTGTATGTGGTCGTGGTGCTGCTCGTCGCATCAACAGGGTCGCGGCCTGCGGCGATCCTCACCGCGTGGAGCTGCGCGGCGCTCACGGTGATTGCGTTTGCGATGTCGCATGACGAGCACTACTCGGGCGGCGCGCTGGCGCGCTGTGCCGTCAGCCTGCTCGCCATCGCCACGACGTCGGTGCTGGCGTTGCGCAATCAGAAGAACACCGCAACGCTGCAAGAGCAACTGCAGTTGCTCGATCTGACGCATGACGCAATCGTCGTGTACGACATGAACGATCTGATCACGTTCTGGAATCACGGCGCGGAAGCGCTCTACGGATGGACCGCGCAACAGGCAATCGGCCAGCCGATTCATGAGTTGACGCAAACCCATTCCTCAGTTTCACTCGACGAGATTCGCAGTGAGATGTTGCGTTCGGGCCGCTGGCAAGGTGAATTGCAGCGCGTGCGCAATGACGGCACCACCGTTATCATTTCCAGCCGTTGGGCCCTGTGGCGCGATGCGAAGGGCAAGCCGCGCGCCGTGCTCGCCACCAACAACGACATCACTGTCCGCAAGCAGATGGAAGGCGAGTTGCAGCGCCAGAAGGACGAATTGCGCGCGACGATCGATGCGATTCCTGGCATGGTCTGGAGTTCGTCGAGCGACGGGCGGCTAAGTTTCATCAACCGGCGCTGGAACGAACTGGGCGTGACGCTTGCCGACAATGATGGCGATATCTGGCGCTCGATCGTTCATCCCGACGACTACTCCGCGGCGCAGCACGCCTGGAACCAGGCCATTGCCACGGGCATGCCGTTCGAAAACGTCTCGCGCATCAGGCGCAGCGATGGAGTGTACCGATGGATGCATATCGGCGCGGAACCGCTGCGCGATCACGCCGGCAACATCTTGCGCTGGTACGGCGTGAACACCGATATCGAAGAACGCAAGCAGGCAGAGCAGGCGCTCGAGCGCAGCGAAGCGTTCCTCTCCGACGCCCAGCGCCTGAGCCGCACCGGAAGCATCGCGACGAAACTGCCCGACGGCGAAATGTGGTGGTCCGACGAAACGTATCAGATCTTCGACTATGCGAAGCACGTTACGCCCACTTTCCGGCTGATCCTCGAGCGCTCGCATCCCGAAGACATCGCGCTCGTCAGGCAAGCTTATCAGCAGAGCCTCGCGGGCGCGCCGTTCGTCGACATCGAACATCGCCTCGCGATGCCCGATGGAAGCGTCAAATATGTGCACTACGTCGCGCATCTCGCAGCATCGCAGTCGGCGCATCCCGAGTACGTCGGCGCGCTGATGGACGTGACGGAAGGGCGGGTGGCGCAGGAAGCGCTCGACCGTTCGACGGCCGAACTCGCGCACGTGACGCGCGTGACAATGCTCGGCGAACTGGCCGCGTCGATCGCGCACGAAGTCACGCAGCCGCTCGCGGCGATCGTCACGTGCGGCGACGCCGCTCTGCGCTGGATGAATCGTCCGCAGATCGATCTGAAGGAAGTCGGACAGTCCATTAACCAGATGATTCGCGACGCCAGGCGCGCGAGCGACGTGATCCGCCAGATCCGGGCGATGGCGCAAAAGCGCGACCCGAGTCAGGCGATACTCGATCTGAACGCTATAGTGAGAGAATCCATCGAACTGGTGCGACGCGAACTGGATGGGCACCGTGTCGAAGTGGATGCCGATTACGCATGTCCGCCGCCGCAGGTGTGCGCCGACCGTGTGCAATTGCAGCAGGTCATCATCAACCTCGTGATGAACGGTGTGCAGGCAATGTCGGGCATCACGGGACGGCCGCGGGAATTGCGCATCCGCACGCGCCGCTTCGATGCGCGGCACGCGCAGGTGGTCATAGAAGATTCCGGCACGGGTATCAGCGAAGAGAACGCCGGGCGGCTTTTCAACGCATTCTTTACAACGAAGGCGGAGGGCATGGGAATGGGATTGTCGATCTGCCGTTCGATTGTCGAGGCGCACGGTGGCCGGATCTGGGCGGAGTCGCAAGAGGGAAAGGGTGCAGTGCTGCAGTTCATTCTGCCGCTCGATGAGGGAACCTGTCATGAGCAGTGAAACGGGCAACACCGCGACTCACTCGATTGTCTATGTCGTCGACGACGATAACTCGATGCGTGAAGCGGTCGGTATGTTGCTGCGCTCAGTGGGCTTGCAGGTTGAACTGTTCGCGTCCGCAGATGAATTTCTTGCGTTCCAGATGCCGGATGTGCCGAGCTGTCTGATTCTGGATGTGCGGCTCAAAGGGCAGAGTGGCCTTGCCGTGCAGGAACAGATTGCGGCGGGCGCAGTGCGTGTGCCGATTATCTTCATGACCGCGCATGGCGATATTGCCATGTCGGTCAAGGCGATGAAGGCCGGCGCGATGGACTTTCTCGCGAAGCCGTTTCGCGACCAGGACATGCTGGACGCCGTGGCGACCGCGCTCGGCAAGGACGAGGAACGGCGCGAAGCGGACCGCTCGGTCGCGGATCTGCGCCGCCGCTACGCGTCGCTCACGCCGCGCGAGCGCGAAGTGATGGCTTTTGTCGCGAGCGGCCTGATGAACAAGCAGATTGCCGCTGAAATGAAGCTGAGTGAAATCACGGTGAAGATTCACCGCGGTCAGGCCATGAAGAAGATGGAGTCTCGCTCGCTTGCCGATTTCGTGCTGAAGGCGGAAGCTCTCGGCGTCAAATCGCCCCAAGGCACCACTACGCCGCCGCGCGTTCAGCGCGGCTGAACCGCGCGGGCATCTTTGCCTCCCGAACGGCGAAAATCGCATCGTCGTTCGTTTCTCGCTCGAATCCCTTGCAATGCGACGCCTCCGCGCGCGGACGGACGCGTTGCGCGGCTATTTCATCTGCGCATGTCCCGCCCGCATTAAACCTTCATATAGGTTGACCCAACCATTTGGCGTCGTAGGCAACCGTATGTACGGCTAGGCGCGTGAGCTCCGTTTGATTAACTTTGAGTCATCGCGGTGCAAGTGTTTCGACCGCAGGCAGATCACTCTATCGGACGGACATATCATGACCAGCTCGCTGCTCTCGTATCCTGAACCCGGTGCCGACATTGCGCCGCAACGCATCGCCAGCTCAATCGACGCCGAGCACCAATGGCGCAGCCCGCGCGCGCATCAAGCGCAGCCACACCGGCAGCGCGGCGATGTGCAGGTGTCGCGCTGGACGCGCAATATCACCACGCCGCTCGAAGTCGTCAGTCACGGCAACGGGTCCGATCACTGCATAGGCCTGGCGCTGAAATGCGTGTCGCTGACCTTCAATCACGCGGGCCGCAGGCTCATGCAAGGGCGGGTGACGGCGGGTGTGGTTCAGGTGACGGCGCCCGCGGTGTCCGTCAGCGCTGTGTTCGAGTCGTCCGTCGACGTGCTGCATCTGTTCGCGTCGCAACAAGTTCTCGCGGAGTGCTACGAAGATCTGTTCCAGCAGCCGCATGCGGGCGACATCGTGCTTGGCGACCCGAAGCTGGTCCGCGATGCCGCACTCGATCGGCTTGGTCAGGCGCTGGTCGTTTCACAGACCAACGACGCCGCGTTGGGCAAGGTCTTTACGGAGAGTGTCAGCCTCGCCATCGTGTCGCGCATTGTCGCGCGTCAATTCACTGCATCGAACGCGCAGAACCGTGAGGCGGCCGCGCTGCCGCAGTGGCGCATGAACCGCGTGATCGAGTACATCGACGCGCATCTGTCGGAGTCGATTGGTCTCGCCGACATTGCCGCGAGCGCCGGCCTCACCCGCATGCATTTCGCCGCGCAATTCCGGCGCGCGACGGGCCTGCGTCCGCATGAATACCTGCTGCGCCGCCGGATCGAACACGCACAACAACTGTTGCTGAGCTCGAAGCACAACGTCTTCGATGTCGCGCTGAGCTGCGGCTTTCGCTCGCAAGCGCATTTCACCACTGTGTTCAAACGCTTTGTCGGTGAGACGCCTTACTGCTGGAGGGCGAAAGCGAATGGCGCTCGATAAGCAGGTTCAGTCATTTCTCAGGATCAGCGAGGCGTTTCTGAAGCACACCGGCGATTCATTGTCCGTCAACGACGGCCCTAAAGCCGACAAAACCCCTGTGACGGTCTACGCGCACGGCGAAGCGCTTTGTGAATGCGTCGACGCGCTGCGATAGATCCCCATACAAAGCCATTCAACCAGTTAACTCTTCAACCGGAGTCGCGACATGCTGGCAAACGCAAATTTGATTGATCCGTGGATGCAAACCATTGGCCTGTTGTCCGTGCCTGCGAGCGGGTCGAAAGACCGCGGCAGTGGGTTGAATGAAGGCACCCGGGCGCGTCACGTGGACGACACGGCGCTTCACTGCGTCACGGTGAGCTTGCTGGACCGGCCGACGTCTTCGACCGCGACGATCTCCTGGCGCGACTCGACGCGCTGCTGCTATGGCGACCAGGTCTGGTGCGCGTCGCGGGCTCGCACCGAGGGCGTCTGCGCGATGAGCGGGCGCCCGATTCGTCGCGGCGACGCCGTGTACAAGCCGCGTCCCTGCCGGCCTGCGCCGCGCAATGCCGACGCAATGATCCTGACGTCCGCTCTCGACGACGCAACGCAAACCTGACCTCCCTTCTTTTTCGCGCGGATTGTGCTGGTTGGACGTCGTCGTGCTCGCTGGCGTTGCCACCGGGCTCACCTCGCGTGCGTGCGATATCTCGGGCGCTGCCATTCTTCGGCTTCAACCGGCCGGATGCGAAGGTGTCGCAAGGCACGATCGACTGGTTCTGGTTGGCCGGTATGCAAGTGTCGATCAAGCGCGCTTACGATTGCATCCGATAACCTATGCTGGCGCGCCGCACGGCATGTGCACGACGCATGCGGATCGGGTGAATGCGGACTCGCTGGAATTCCTGCAGTCGTAAAGCACAGATGAAGGCTGGCGATTCTCTGCGCGAGTATCGCCAGCTTTATTATCGAGCGATTGTGTTCTTACCGGGTGGCGGATGATGGGCCTCAATCCGCCCATCGACGCCCACTCGCGGCACCATTACGTCCAGTACTTGAAATCCGTGATCGTTCGCAGATAGCCGGGCGTAGGACGGGGCGCGCGCGTATTGGCGTCCGTGCGGTGGCTGCTCTGCTTCCACGAATGAACCGGCGATTGCGCGTGCGCCCGGTTATCGGTGGCGATGCGTTCGAGCGGCAGTTGCACGTCCGTCCCGACAGTCATGACCGCCCGCATCAGGCCGGGTCCCTGCAGCGCGCACGATGCGCCGATCGACAGGCAAGCGGCTGCAGTGAGGTAGCCGGTTCGGAACCACCGAAATCTGATCGCGTTCATCGTGCGTTCTCCGCGGTGCGCTCTGGAGTACATGCAGGGCGCGCAAGGATGGGATTGGACATGCGATCGAGTATCGTCGTGTGGACCGGTAGTTTCTTTCGCGCTTGCACGCTGCTTTGTCTAATCGCATCCGCAGGCGCCGACCGGTCAGCCGCGCACCTCTTTTGGTAGGGATGTTCGCACTCGTGCGTGCGGATAGAGACCGTGTGATTGCGATAGGGTTACGGTTAAAGGCACGCTCGGCGAGCCGCCTTCAGGAGACCGGCATGTGTTTCGATATCCGGCGACGACGGCTTCAAGATGATGATGGGTGGGGTCGTCGATACGGCCTCTGACCTGTACGGATCCGAACTTCGCCGCGATGGGGAATGTGATGGGTATCAAAGGCGTGCTCGTCGAGCATCGGGTGGAACTGAAAGTCGCTGCTCGACGCATTCACGCATCCCGAGCCGGCGCTCGCCAATGTCGTGGGCGCATGTCAAGAACTCGTGATGCCGCCTGTGACGACTATCGACGAGGCCTGCCGCTTCGGGCTATTCATGTTGCGCGCAGTAATCGACGGGCGAGGCCAGCGGATTGCCAACCGCGCGAAGGTCAATCTGTTGCGGTAGTGATTTCGTCGGCACGCGTCCTGCGGCCGTGTCGTGATGCATTGGCGTTTGGATAGCCGGCAGGTGTCACGCCCGGCCCGGCGCCGCGTCCGCTCGGAATTGGCAGATCAGGTCCGAGCTATCGGCGAGTATTTCGATCTCGGCCTGCGTCAATGAGCAGATCCGTGTAGCCATAGAATCGGACAGACCGAGTGCGCGCTTTGCCTGCGCCCGGTCTTCCTTGAGCATTCGCTGCGCGAGCAGGAGGTACGATTGGTTAAATGCGGCGATCGCCTGCAGGCTATCTGATTTCTTGGTCAATGGTCTATCTTGCATGCGAAGGTTGACGTTTCATCACCGATCGTTTCCCGGTGATATGCTTTTCCTAAAGCTTACTCGCGCGGATATTGCCGTTTGTGACAAAACCTTGATTCATTCCGCCAATACGCCATATCAACAGTGATTGTTTCAGCGGTCCATTTACAGCCAAAACGTTTTTGGCTGTAAATGCCGCCGCTGGTAAATGACATTACTGTAGCGTTCGGTCAATTGATCAGCGTGATCCGACAAGACCACACCCGACTCGACTAATGGAAGACGATACTTATGCGGGGTTGCCATTCTCGGCAAACCCGAAAGGCCTCGGTTAAACCTGCCCGGCTTCTGGATTCTTGCGGGCAGGTTATTTTTACGGACCGAGCACCGACATTTCCGGATTAAAGCCTGATCATTCCACACGCGAGATTCAAGTCCCATGCTTAAAGTAACGAAAGCCGTTTTTCCCGTGGCGGGGCTCGGTACCCGCTTTCTTCCGGCAACTAAAGCCAGCCCGAAAGAGATGTTGCCCATTGTCGATAAACCGCTGATCCAATACGCCGTCGAAGAAGCCATCGCAGCAGGTATCACCGAAATGATCTTCGTGACGGGCCGCAGCAAGCGCGCTATCGAGGACCATTTCGACAAGTCGTACGAGATCGAGGCGGAACTCGAGGCGCGTGGAAAGGAGAAGTTGCTTTCGCTCGTACGCAGTATCAAGCCGAGTCATGTCGATTGCTTCTATGTTCGCCAGGCCGAAGCGCTGGGTTTGGGGCATGCCGTGCTATGCGCGGAAAAGCTCGTTGGCGACAGCCCGTTTGCCGTGGTGCTGGCCGACGATCTGCTGGACGGCAGGCCACCTGTGTTGCGGCAGATGATCGATGTGTTCGACCATTACCATACGTCGGTATTAGGTGTCGAAGAGATTGCGCAGGACGAGTCGAAGTCTTATGGCGTCATCGACGGTAAGCAATGGGAAGAGAATATTTTCAAGCTGTCGGGTATCGTCGAGAAGCCGGCACCCGCGGACGCGCCCTCGCGCTACGGCGTGGTCGGCCGCTATGTGCTCAAGCCACGGATTTTTGAGCATCTGCGCGCATTGCGGCCGGGCAGCGGAGGCGAGTTGCAACTGACGGATGCAATCCAGTCGTTGCTAAACGATGAGCAGGTTTTAGCCTATCGGTATGACGGCGCGCGTTTCGATTGCGGCAGCAAGCTTGGCTACCTGAAGGCGACGGTGGAGTTCGCGTTGCGCCATCCCGAGGTGTCGGCTGACTTCAGCGACTATCTCGCCGCCCGCATGACGGAGCTGCAAACATAAACGATACCGAGCGGCGGGGCTGTGCCTCGCCGCAAGGAACAAAACCGGTGCGGCGTCAGATAGTGTCGTCGCACCGTCCCACAAGGCCTCAAACAGCGCCGGCGCGTGTCTGGACGTTGCCGATAGAGGTGATGAACTGCGTGAACTGGTCGAGATGCCACCCGGCGCGCGAATACCGCTGCTCACGGCTGCCGCGTGAAAGAAGCTCAGCGACATGTCTAACGCACACGTCGTCCGGCGGCTGTGGTTCTTGTGGTCCCGGCAATGCGTTGTCCAGCAGAAATTCCGCACACTTGCGCTGATAGCAGAACAGCATGATAGGGACGTCATACACAAAACTCACGATCGCGCCGTGCAGTTTCGAGGTGACGACACACGTTGCCGAAGTAAGCAGATCAACCACCTCGGTAATCGAATCGCCGTATTGAAAGCGCCCCACGGAAACGTTCGATGGCGAGAACAGGCGAGCAATGTCTCCTGTTACAGCGACGCTTTCGTCGTCGAGCGAGACGAACAGCACCTCGTCGACGAGGCGTTGGCTGTCGACTTTGGTGAGTATGGCGAGCACGGCATCCATGTATTGCCGCAGATGAATGGACACGACCAGAGTACGTCGATCACCGCTCCTGCGCTTTGGCGTATAGAGAGCAGGCAACGCGAAAGCGAGGTCCTTGAGGTTGACAGGTGCCAATCCTGTTGCGTCTGCGACCGCGCGGACCGACGCTTCGTCGCGGACCGCGATGCACGGGATCGCTCTAAGAACGCTCGCAAACGCGTGGCGCCGCTCCGCCGTTGCGAATGGCCCGACTGACACGCCAAGCGCGGCGACGGGCCTGTTGAACCGTCGCCCCACGTTGACGATCAGCTTTGCAAAGGGCAGTGATGCGTGGGCGCCGAATAGCGAGCCTCCGCCGAAGATCGCTGCCCGCGCACGCATGACGGCAGCCACATAGGTCACTGACCGCGCCGCCGCGCCCATTGCGCCAGGACGCCCCCACAATGCACGGGCAAGCGGCAAGTGGAACCGATGCGTCAATTCTTGCGCGGGCGACGCACCTACTATCAGCGGACGAATCCCCGGTGTTCTGACCGATATCGACTGCAGCAAGTATCCGAACAAATCGTCGCCGAAGTTGTGTCGCCCATAGAATCCAAAGAAAGCGATGCGTGTCTCGCGGCGGATAGACGCTGGATGGACGTCGCCATGTTGCGACTCGCGAGCGGAGCGAGGGCTTGATGCGACTGCGGACGGCGCTTCGGTTTCGGGCGCGCTCATTTCAGGACCTCATGTGAAAGTGTGTGCGTCACGGCCGGCAAGCGGCGGCCTTGTACCGGCGTCAGCAATCGCCGGTAGGCTCCCACGTAAGAACGGAAAAACTGCGTGTCGCCGAAGCGGGCGCGCGCGTGCGCAGTCGCAGCGGCACCCATCCGCTGACGGAGTTCAGCGTCGTCGATCAACTGGCGGGTGTAATGTTCCAACTGTTCATCATCATTCGCGAGGAAGCCCGTGACGCCGTGGACGATGACATCGCGGTTGCCGACAATGCGGCTGGCTACCGCCGGAAGCCCGGCGGCTTGTGCTTCTATTAGTGCGATCGGCATGCCTTCCCATAGCGAAGGCAGAACGAAGATGTCGGATTGCAGAAGTCGTCGCCGAAGGTCCCCCGCGGGAATCCAGCCAGTCAACTGAATCGCGTCGCGATCGATCCAACGGTCGATTGCGTCGGCTTCGCCATCACCGATCCACACGAAGTGCGCGTTCGAGGTTCCCGCAATGTTTTGCGCAAGACGCGTGAATCGCCATGGAGCCTTTTGATAGGTGACCCGCGCCGACGTGCATACGACCACGGCTTCGCCTGCCTGTCTGTGACCGCCCGGATCGAACCCATCGAGTTTCACCGCATTCTCGACCAGACTTGTGCGCTCCGCACCCAAAAGCAGCATTCGTGCATAACGCAATTCGCTCTTCGAACAGGCAACGATGTGTCCACCCGTTGCATGCAGCATCCGCTCGATCAGCAAAAACAGCTTTGCCTTGAGCGGCGAAATGTCCTCCTTGAGAAAGGCGAACCCGTGCGGTGAATAAATGGTATGCGCCGTGATGCCGAGGAAGCGTGCCGCGATCCGCCCCAACGCCGCGGCTTTCGACGAATGAAGATGAACGATGTCCGGCCGCTCCCGAAACAGAGCGATGAGGAGCCGGAACACGCTGACGATATCGTGGGCTCCGATGCTGGTGTGCATGTCGACGACCTGACGATGCACCCTCGGATCGAACAACTGATCCAGCTTCGCAGTCGGCGGCGTGTCTTGCCGCATGGAATGCAGCACGACGACCTGGTCACCTGCGGCTGCCTGACGATTGGCCAGTAGGGCAACGCAATGCAGCACGCCGCCGCCCAGAGCTTCCGTTACGTGTACGATTTTTTGTCGCATGATCGCTTACCCTAGTTCCTGGATTGCTGGAGCCATCTGATAAGGCAAGAACGGAGATTCCCCGTGTCCTTCTTCATCAGTCATGTTGTGGATGCGTCCCGCGAGCGCGATCAGTCCAATGAGGAATAGCCACGTCGCCAGATTTGTCTGCATGCGTCCAGTCGGCGGAGCGAACTGACGCCAGAGGACGACCAACATCAGGTTCACGAGGATCAACTGAAAGCGGATGCCCGCATAAGTCACCTGAGTCATGCCGTAAAGCACTGCCGCCAGCAACGCGCAGATCAGCCAGCCGATAGGTGGAATGGCGAACTGCCGCCGGTACACGATCATCACGCCCAGCATCAGCATCTGGATCATCAGAAAGAGCAGTCCGGACGACGCATTCGGGGCCGCTATGCCGGTGTAGAGACTGGTCTTGTCGGCGAAGTAGTCCGGCATCAAAAGTGAACCGCCGATGACGGCAACCGCAACGCCGACAAACATCAGCGTGTGTCCGCGCCGGGTCGTCGCAATGAAAAGCAGGAACAGGAGCGCTGAAGAGAAATGCACGCAGGTGCCGATCAAAGCGTAAATGAAGTATCGAAGCGGCTTCTGGTGTGGCGAAACGCGGGTCGCGAGCAGGAAAATCGCCGATGCGAGACCGAATCGCATCACATTCATGGTCAGCTCGTAGAACATGCCGGGCACGAGCACCAGTCCACCGAACCAGATGCCGAAGCGGCTACGGGAAATGGACCACAGCAACAGCAGCGCAGTTGTCATCGAAATGCTGTTGACGACGAACCGCGGGTCGGGATCAATGGCCCAGAGAAACTGCGCATACGCGTTGAATAGCGGCTCGGCGCCATAGCCGTTGCCTTGGCCGAGGTCCGTGAACGCCTGGTAATACGCAGCCGTGTCAGTACCGCTATGGCCACGCAAAACGGCTAGAGCGACCATCGGCAACGCACACGTGAGAACGACGGCAGGATTGGTGCCGCCATAGGCAATGCACAGCGCCACGCCGAAGTAAAAGATTAGTAGGGGAACGAGGTAGTAAGTCATTCTGAACGCCTCGCCGGTTGGTGCTGTGCGCTGGATGCGGGTACTTTTCTCACGTAAATCTCCGCGACAGCACGCAGCGCCGAAAATACTTGGCTGCGCTCAACAGGGAAAAACATAGCCATTCGACGTTGCTGATGACTCTGCGTCTGCGGAAGTGGAGGTAGTTATCCTGTTCACCTTTCTGGATTTTCCAGAGTTGAGCGCTCAGGCCGGTTTGCGCACCGAACTGCGCCTTGTAGACGTATGAAAGGGCAATCGGAAACAGGTAGGCCTCGCCTTGCTCCACCAGAACAGCTTCAAGCAGCATGAAATAGTCTTCAGCGTGCCGCTTCTTCTCGTCGAACCGGGCGCCGACATCTGCGCGCATCAGAATGCTGGACGGCGTGAAGCGGTTCGAGAACAGGATGCGCCGTCGCGACATGCGGCGCGGCGCGATGGCAGAAGGCCATGGTTGCGATTCGGGATGCTCGCCGGGCTCGAGTTGCGCCACAGGATGGCCAGTGATCGCCGCCTCCGGACGAGCACGCATCCATCCGTACTGGATCTCCATCTTGGCGGCATGCCAACTGTCATCCGAGTCGAGAAACGCGATGTAGGGCTGTGTTGCAACCGCCCATGCGGCATTACGCGCTGCACCCGGTCCGGCGTTGCGAGGCTGCGGCAGTACGCGGATCCAGTTGGCTGGATACCTCAGCGCCAGTTGGCCGAGAAGGTCGAGTGTGCCGTCGGTGCTGCAATCGTCGACGAGGATCAACTCACGTGGGCGGCACGTCTGCAGGAATACCGACTGGACGGCTCGCCCGATCGTAGCGCGGCAGTTGAAACATGGAATGATCACGCTTACCGGAATCTGTTCGGATAGCAAGGAGGGCGCAATCTGGGCATCCTGCTGAACGTCAGCGACCGGTGCCGGCTTGCGCCGTGCACCGGCCAGGAAACGACGGGCGCACAGCACGGACAGCGCAGCCCAGACGACCTCGCCTGCGACCGACGCAACCGCGGCGCCGACGATGCCTGCGAGCAACACGCCGATCACGCCAGCAACGACGCTGAATAACAACGCAGCGAAGGCGCAGCGGTTACGCACATGAATCAGATTGCGGGTCGTCATCACGGAAGAGGCGCTGACGGTCAGGAATCTGAATGGCGTGCTCAGTGTCATGAGCATCACCACATTCACTGATTGCTCGTATTGCCTGCCAAATACCAGTGGGATTGCGAACGGCGCGAGCAATGCTGCGATGCCGGCCAGTGCGACACCGGAGGCGAACATCCATTTGTTGCCGTCCCGGTACACTCGTTCGAGACGCTCGTCGCCCGACGCAGCCCAACGGTGAAGGCGCGGCATCAGGAGCTTCTGGAACAAAACGGTTGGCAATAGATAGAGCGCGGTCAGGATCGTCACGGCGACGCTATAGACGCCGACGTCCTGCGACGTGCCGAGGTGCGAGACGATCACCAGCCCGCATTGTCCGTACGCATAGAAGAGGAGACTGGAGACGCCAAAGGGCATGGCGTTGAGCCAGAGTTCATAGATTGACGGCGTTGGCAAACTCCCGCTCATCCGTCGCGCTGCGGATTTCGCCCCATGTCCAATCAGTTCCACAGCACCACGCCGCAGCGCGGAGACCGACCGCCAGGCGCACAGCGTTACGATTGCGCCCATGCAGCCGAAGCCGAGCGCAATCGCCTCGCTGCTTGCCCCCAACTGCCAGCAAGCCAGCACCAGTCCGAGACGTCCGGCATGCTGCAATGCCTGCCACATCGCAACCCGCCCGAACTTCTCTTCGAGCTGCAGTTTCGCCGAGGCCATTTCGATTACGCCCTGCGTCAATACCACGGGGAGCATCGACAGCAGCAGTTGGCTGGTGCGCGCGTCGGCCGTGCCGACCCATGCCCAGAGCGCGGCGGCGACGAGGCACACGAGCGCGCTGCGAGTGATGAAACGGACCGATGCCTCCATCCAGCGCTTTGCCGCCCAGCCTTCGGTGCCGTAGGCCTTTAGCCAGAAGGACGGCACGCCGAAGCCGACCGCCGGGGCAATGATGGTCACGACGGCGAGCGCGGCGGCGAACTGTCCGTACTCCGAAGGTGACAGCGACCGCGCCAGCATCGCCTGTACGGCGAACGCCAGCCCGGCCGATCCCAGCGCGCTGACGGAGAGCAAAGATGCCGCCCAGGCATCGCGGCCTCGCTGCGTCATTGCGCGACCTCGTCCAGCACGGGGCGAGCATCTTTGCTTCGCGAGCTCGCGTAG
Organism: Paraburkholderia sp. RL17-373-BIF-A; assembly: GCF_046030175.1. Lineage (NCBI taxonomy): Bacteria > Pseudomonadati > Pseudomonadota > Betaproteobacteria > Burkholderiales > Burkholderiaceae > Paraburkholderia > Paraburkholderia sp. RL17-373-BIF-A. The sequence goes on along the minus strand of NZ_JARESO010000062.1, from coordinate 32,189 downwards.
CGATAGCTTCCGTAGGTCGTGCCATACCGGAATCGTCCTGCGTGCCGATCGATCCCGTTGAGTACCACGCCTTTCACGTCGACGCCGACCTGCCGCAGGCGGCGCGCACACTCTTCGAGTTCCGCCGGCTTCGTGATGGAGGCGCGCGCCACCAGGAACACATTGCCATTGGAATAGGGCGCAAGAATGGCGGCGTCGGGTACAGGAAGGAGCGGTGCGGTGTCGACGATCACCACGTCGTACCGCGCGGAGAGCGTCTGGAAAAGATCGGACACGCTCGGGCTGCTCAGATGGTCGGCAGCATTAGGCGGCATCGACCCGCTTGGGAGAAAGTCGAGCGTCGAGCGCTCGACGTTGCGGATCGACGCGTCGAGCCCACTGGCACCGGCGATCACGTCAGATAGCCCAACGGCCGAGTGGCAGCCATAGGCACGGCTCAGTCCGCTGCGTCTAAGGTCACCGTCGATCAACAGGACACGTTTGCCGGTCCGTGCGAGAACCGCGGCCACGTTCGACGCGATGAACGATTTACCGATGTTGGGTGACGGCCCGGTGAACATCACGACTTTGTTGCCCGAGTCGGACAGCGAAAACTGCAATGCCGTACGAAGACTGCGCAAACTCTCGATCGCGGGGTCGGCCGGATCGACGAACGCCAGTGGCCGTCGCGGGGGGGTTTTTCGACGCAAGTACCCGGACAACCGGAAGCCACTGCGGTTCGCCATCGGCACCACGGAGAACACGCTGAGATCGGTCTGTTCTTCGATCTCGTGTGAATCGGAAATCCCACGGAACAGCAGATCGCGGATGAACGCGGTAGCGGCCGCTGCAAACACGGCGAGCACGACCACGACGAGACACAACACGGGGCGCCACAACCGGATCGGCTGGTCGGGCAACAACGCGTTATCGAGAACGCGGACGTTCCCGATCCGTCCCACCTCCAGAATCTGCAACTGTTCGATGTTGTTCAGCAAGCCGACGTAGAGGTCATTGCTGATCTTGACGTCACGTTGTGCCGTCACCACCCGACGTTGGGTCTCCGGCAGACGATCGATGCGTTGACTGAACCCGGCCGATTGCGCCTGCAGCACCTTGATCTGGCGATCGAGCGCGACCACCGTTGGATTCGTCGGCTCAAAGCGGGTCAGCGCCTCCGCGCGCTTTTGCAGGAGTGTGCTGACCTGGGTCTCATTGTCGGCGGATTGCTGCAGGATGGCGCGCGCCTCACCGTCGAGATCCACCGATCCCAGCTTGCTTCGAACCGCGGCATAGGCACTTTCGGCGGCATCGAGTTTCGCACGCAAGTCGGGTACCTGGCCGCGCAGGAAGGTCAGCGATCGCGCGGCCTGCTCCGCTTTGCGGTCCTCGTTCTGGCCGACATAGTGGCGGGCGATATCGTTCAGGATTGCCGTGATCAGCACCGGGTCGCTGCCGCGCAGCTTGACCTGAAGAACATTGGAATCCTTGCCCAGCTCACTGATGGAAAGACTGCGTTGAAGCTTGTCGATCGTCTCCAGACGCGATTGCCGCGTGAGCTTGAAGCGCGCGCCAGGTGCCGCGCGGATCGCGCTCACGTGCAAGGTGATCGGACCGTCGTCGCTGACAAAAGTCTCGGTCTTGCCGATCCGGCCGACAACGTCCTGTTCGAGGCCGGCGCCCGAAAGCCGGTAGCTCCCGGCGCCCAGAACCGTCAAGCGGTACTGTTCTCCCTCGAATCCGGTGGGAACGTCGAAGCGCTGGACGCTTGCGCTCTCGTCACCCCACGTGTATCCGCCCATGCCGAGGAAGCCAGGGTGGGACAGCCCCTTGCTGGATCGCGCGATGGCGCGACCGATGAACGGAAAACGCGCGGGCTCCGCCTCGATATCCAGACGCAGGTTATCGACGGCCGAAGCCACGACAAGCCGCGACTGGAGCACCTGCATTTCCGTGTCGGCGGACGACTTGACGTCGAGCATCGACGAAAGATCCTGGCCCAGCAGCGACGACGCGGTGGTTGCGGCAGAGCCCTCGTCGACCTGAGTGATGATGTTGACCTGATATTGCGGATCCGATAGCAGTACCGCCGCGATGCCGAGAATCGAGACGGTTCCGAAAATCCACAGCATCATGCGGCGATAGAGCATGAAGACATCGAGCATCGCCGCCAGGTTGAACTCTTTCTCAGTGGCGGCTGCTTCGTGCGGAGCATACGGCGGGTTCACTGTGCACCTCCGCCAACGCAGACGGCTTCCGGATAGACGCGGTCGCCCGTTGGTTCATTCAGGCTTTTCAGTCGCCGTACCCAGTAGTCGATACCGTCTGTCAATGCCTCGCGACACGCGCGGAATGCGGAGATGGGCATGCCCATCGGATCATCGATATCCGCATCGTCGAAGCCGCGTATCGAGAAGATGCGGCCGCGCATCAGCGGATAAAGCGACTGCAGACTTCGCGTCTGTGCTGCGGTCATCGTCAGTATCAGCTCCGCGTCGTTCGCGATCTGTCGGGTCAACTGCGTGGCGCGGTGCGCTTGGATGTCGATGCCCATTTCGGAAAGTACCGCGACGGCCTCGGTCGCCGCCGGTTGTCCCACCTCGGCTGCCAGACCGGCGGAACCGACGCGCAGACCTTCGACGCGTTGCTGAAGAAGGGCAGCAGCCATCGGGCTGCGGCAAAGGTTTCCGTGGCAAACCATTAGAACGTTGGAAATCATCTGGTTGTTCTTTCTTTGTGTTGAGACGTTGCTGACTCGAATGGGCGTTCGCGCATCCAACGTCATGACGAGCGCCATACCGCGAGTTCGTTGATCTCGAGCTTTCCCGTCCAGCCGGTGAAGGTCGTCTTGAGGACAGCCTGAACGGCGCCGGCTGGAACGGCTGCTTGTGCAGACGGAAGTTCATTCGCCGCGCTTTGCGATTCACTCACGCTCAGCGGAACGCCCCCTGCGGCAAAAAACTGGAACGCGAATGCCGTGCGGCCCGTTATGCCCGTCGCTGTGGCAGTACACGCGGCCAGAACGGTTTCGCCGGGACTGACCGGGAAAGGTGTACGTGTGATCACCGAGAATGGCGCGTTATCCTGGTCGTTCGACGCCAGCCGCAAGGCCTGCCTCGAGCTGGCCACTGCGCTGTTTCCGGCAACCGGGTCCGAAGCGACGATTTGGCCTGCAGTCTGACCGGGCGTGGCGACTGACATGTTCCAGTGCGTGAGCGCGTCCACGCGCGTGCCCGGGCGATCCACCGTGAAGAGACTGTCGGCGTTGATCACGCCTCCCCGCCACGGCAGCGCCTGAACCTTCTGGAAGCTCATCGCGGTCACCGACTCGACCGGCACCTCGTCACCGATCAACGCCGTCAACGCCCCCTGCGGTGGAGACTCGAAACGCCACTCGACGCCGGAGGCGGAGAACTTCGCAGTGCCCGCGACCAATTGACGAGGCGCATTGTTCAGGTCCTTGCGCTTCCAGCGTCTCGGCAGCACGATCGAGTCGCGGAACACGGCGCGAAGATGCTTACCCGAAGCCGTGGCGTTGACCAGCAGTCCGTCGATACCCTCGATGTGACAGTGGTTGAGCGCCACCGTGCCGAAACGAGCCTGACGGCCGAAATACACCACGTCGCCGTTGAAATCGAACGAGCAGGCATCGAAGACAAAATCCATGCTGTCCGAGTTGATGTCGACGGCACGCGCGGACCCGGCAAACGTGCAATCGACGAAGGTCATCCGTTCGCCGCTATTCACGCTTCTGCCCACCCCCGCAGCCACGTAAATGCCGTTCTCGCGGTTCTGTTCGAACCGCGACGAGAACCACGCGGTGAGGTACGTATTGAGCGGATCGATCCGGAGCGCGCCACGCCAGCCCGTGACCACGACATTGCGGCCACCCGCGTCTCTCACGGCGCCCGAAAATCCGGCTTGCCGGTTGCCCATCACGATGCCCCATCCTTCGGCCCGCGCCTTCCCGGGGCCAAGTATCGAGATCGTGCCGCCTGTGCCGTCGAGGAACGGCGAGCGGTCACCCGGAAAACGCAACTCTGTCGCGGGAAGCGTGGTTTCGTTTCTGCAGGTCAAGCCGTCCCAACCCACAGGCAACTGGGAGAAGTCGAGCAGGACGCCGCCCACCGAGCACAGCTTGATCCAGGGCGCGGTGTCGATCGTCTCCGTGAGTACGTATCGACCGGCCGGAATCATCAAGGCCGGTAAGCACGACGTGTCGCGCGTGCGCAGTGCGATATTGCGCACGTAGTCGATCGCGCGCTGGAACGTGCCGGTGTCGTCCGTCGCACCCTTGCCCTTGGCGGCGAAGTCACTGATCCAGCGAAATCCGCTCGGTGATCGATTCTCAATGGATTCGCCCCACCCACGCGAGACAGCCGTGGCGCCCAGTATTGCGGCGCCGGCTGAGAGACCCATTGCGGAACGGCGATTCACCATGACCGCACCGTCATGCGCTGGCTTCGGAGAAATCGCAATGTCATGGTCATTTCGTCACCAACCCCGCCGTAAGTCCGGCGTTGATACCAGGAAGCAGAAGGCTCAACACACGGCTGAAGCGAACCAGCCCGTTTCCGTCGACGTAGACGATGTCCTTCGGTTGTAGTTCGAACCGATTGGCGAGAATCATCGAGACGGGCGACGCGGCGTCGAGGTGGAAGACACGTGCGTCCTTGCCGAGCCCGCGGATCACATACAGTTGCGCGGCGTCCGCGGTCGTCGAACTGATGCTGCCCGCCTGTGAAAGCGCGTCGCTCAGCGTCAACTGACCGCTGCGTAGCGGCAGCGCGGTAATGGGTTTTGTCACTTCGCCCAGGACGAACACGCCGTTTTCTTCTCTGGCGGAGACGCGAATCAGATCGCCGGGTCGCAGCATGATCTTCGAAGGATTCAAACCGCGCTGCAGCATCCCCGTGAAATTGATGTCGTACGACTGACCGTTGCGAGTCAACGTAATGCGGCTCTGATCCGCAGCCGCGCTGAACCCGCCGGCATGACTGATGGCGTCGTACAGTGTCGTCGGAATATCGTTGATGGATTGCGCTCCCGGCGTACGTACTTCGCCGTCGACGTACACCTGCTTCGCGCGAAACGACGCAATACGCACCGTCACCTGAGGATCGTGGAACGACTTGCTCAGTTCCGCCGCAAGCTTGCGTTGGACTTCGTCGACTTTCATGCCTTCGACGTGAATATTTCCGACGAAGGGAAACCGCAGATAGCCTGTGTCGTCGACGACGAATCCCGGCGGCGGGTCGTAGGTGCGCGCGTTCGCAGGTGGCTGCGCGCCCAAAGCCGCGGCCAGTTCCGGGTGGTCCCAGACCGTGATCTGGAGCACATCGCCAGCACCGATCGTATAAGCCTGGCCGCGGCCGAGCAGGGCGCTGGCGCTGGCATCGTTACGGCGCTCAGCTTCACTGCGGATCTCGTCGATTGACGACAGGGTCACTTCGGTCATCGGTACGGGCAACTGCTCGGCCGGCGCTTGCTCACTCGCACTGGTTATCGGCAACGTAGACGCTTTTTGCATTTTCATGCCGGGCGCAACCGAACAGGCGGACAAGGCGAACTGGAGCGCCGCAATCCATGCAACCCGATTCATCGAAAACATGTTGACACCGCCGCGACGCAGCGCGTTGGACCTGACTTTCAATTGCTTCACTCCGATTCCTTTTTATTGGGCTCGCCGACCTCCTTCTCGCGGTCCGCGGCTCCGCACGATGACTAGTACGCCTGCTTGCTTAAGAACCCACGGACCACCGTGCGTAGCACGATCTTGATATCCATCCAGAACGATCGATGACGCAGGTAGTACAGGTCATACTCGACGCGGCCAGCCATCTTCTCCAGCGCGTCCGTTTCGCCTCGAAAGCCGTTGATCTGCGCCCAGCCGGTAATGCCCGGCTTGATGCGATAGCGGTCGAGATAGCCCGAGATCAGCGGTCCGTACAGGTCGTCGTGTTCAAGCGCATGGGGACGAGGACCGACGATCGACATTTCGCCGCGCAGGACATTGATGAACTGCGGAATCTCGTCGAGACTCGTGCGGCGCAGGAAGCGCCCTACGGGCGTGATACGGTTATCGTTGCGTGTCGCCTGACGCACTACGCCACGCTCTTGCGCATGAACTCGCATCGAACGAAACTTGTAGATTGAAAACGGCCGTCCCTTCAGGCCCTTGCGGCGTTGCCGGAAGAAAACCGGACCCGGCGACGAGAGCTTGATGGCGATCGCGATCACCACGAATAGCGGTGCAAGCCCGATCAGCGCAACCAGTGCAAAGGCCCTGTCGAAGATCTCCTTGCCGGTCATCGCCTCATCAGAAATGGCCGACGGAGAAAGACTGAGCGAGGGGATGTCGAGTGTGCCGAGCGACGCGACGCCGGCGTACAGTCCGAGCGGCATGAAGTCCGGCATCAGCCGAATTTCCACCAGCGTGTTCTTGAGCGCTTCGATGCAATGGGCCGCCGCGGCGTGGGCCGACAGCGGTAACGCGAGCCATACCTCGTGAATGCCGCCGGACTCCGCTAGCCCTGCGAGACGGGCCAGTTTGGTCTGGCCATGCTCGCCCATGGCGGAGCCGGGGCGGTCGCCGGCGTCGTGCAACTCGACAACTTCCGCGACACGAAAATCCGGGTGATTGCTGGAGTCGACCTTCGCAACGATCAGCTTGAGGTATTCGCCGTTGCCCACGACGACAATGTTACGGGCGCGCAACCCGACAACACGCGGGGAGGAACGCATCGTGGAGGCGATCACTCGCCATGCCGCGAGCAGTACGACGCCTATGCAGGTCCACCATGCGATCCAGGACACCAGCGTCTCATCCTGGTGCTGAATGGACAGCAGGAGCAGCAAGCCGGCGAACTGCAGGGCCAGCCATGCCGGCAGAACTCGGGTCCCGAGGCGATACAACGAGCGCATGGGCGATACGGCGTAAACGCGAACAATCGGCAAAAGAGCCGCTGACGACATCAGGATAACGATTGCGAACAGCAACTGAAGTGGGCCGCTTTCGTGGCCCTGCGCAGGAGCGATATGGGCTGCGATGACAGCCGCGAGCGCAATGCACCCGCTATCGATCAGGCGTGCGACAGCTTGTTTCATGAGAATCTCCGTGGAGCCGGTTGAGGAAGCAGCCAGCTATCGCTCGCTTCTACGAAACGGGGCGGCGTACCCGCTTGACGGTGGGCGGTTCGGACGACCCGTTATCAGCCAACCGGTTGCGCTCATTGGTCCGATACTCTGTCGGTGACATTTGCAGGTGCTGGCGGAACAGCTTGGCCAGTCGGTCGCCACTACCCAGACCCGTACGACGGGCGATCTTGTCGGCGGGCAGGTCGGTATCGACCAGCATGTGGCAGGCTTTTTCGAGGCGGACCCGCAGGACGAACTCCGTCGGCGTCACGCCGATCTCCTGTTTGAAGCGGCGGAGGAAATTGCGTTCGCTCATTGCCACAGCCTGAGCGGCATCCGCAATCGATATACGGCTCTCGCTGCTGACCCGCAACTGATACGCTGACGTGCGAATCAGGTCACTGGCGCGCGCCTCGCGGGAATTGAATACCGAGTGGGTGAACTGTTTCGGCGTGACGGGCAGCAGGTCGTGCGCGACCTGGCTGGCCGTCTCGTAGCCACAATCACGTTTGACGACGGACAACGCGCTGGTTAGCGCGACACTAGCGTCGGCGTCGATGCCGGCGGTTCTGGTTGCGGACAGCGCGCTTGCGGTCATCGCACCACCTGCCACCTCAGTCACTGCAACATCCTTGGGTTCGAGTCGAGCCATTTCGAGAACGCCATTACCTCCGCCGATCCCCTGCACCACCTCCGCATGCGGATAGGCGTGACGTAACCACGAGATCAGCCGTTCGTCGCTTTCGACGGGTGCGCTCACGGCTCCGAGCGCAAACAGCGCATGAACATCATTCGCGTAGTGGGAGTCGACCGCGTCGGTCCAGATCAGCACGCCCGAGGACGAGCGTATGGCTCCGCCGCTGGCGGACACGAGACGCAGGTCGTAGTAGTTGTGTAGCGCGTTGTCCGGATGACGCAAACGGTTGGCGAGACTGAATGTCTCCGCCAGGCGCCCCATATGAATGAGCGAAAAACCTTCGAACAGGAGAATCACAACCTGTCTGCGGCGGCGCGCCAACCCCACGCTCCCGCCCATCATGAGATGAATTGTTTTCCTCGTTATATCAGTCGCACATTCCATACCGCTGGCCCCCGGCACTATTAGCGAAAATGAGTTTTCTGCAGCGCATCATATTCGCGGGGGTGCTCTGATCAGACAGGGGCGTCCGATTCAACCATGCTCTTGGCGGATTTGATCAAGAACATCCAGGCTGGTAATTTTTTGACACGAAATGCATCGATTTGCCGCTGACGAACGCCAAGAAATTCATATTGGCTTCATATCCGGCAATTGAATATTTGGCGCGCGGTATCGGCGCGAAAGAGGGCGCCGTGTCGCGATAGTCCGCGTCTGGAGCCTCATTGCCAGCTGACTCAAATACGGTCAAATCATGGCGAAATGACGATATATCAGGGTGGTGTCGCGAGTGTGGGTGGTTAACCGAGTTATACACATTGCATCATTTCGGTCGCTATAGCAGGTTCAGCCAGCTCTTTTTTCTATGTGAAAAGTTCGCGATGTGAAAAAGCAGTGGTGAATTAATGCTCGCTATTGCGCTAATTGCAGTTCGCCACTGAGACCCGAAAGGAAAAAATAGACCCGGAAACATTGGCATCAGTTACTGACTACTTTCGGTGTAATTTGTCGGGTGCGCTCCCATGACGGGTGTCGATCCGTATCGCTTGTGCCGGCCGTATCAATGCATCGGATTGCCCGGTGGCTGGCTAAGGGCACTGCACCGTCGCAGGGCTATCGGCAATCGAAACAGAAGCGGCGGGCGTCGGTGGAAGCAGCCCGGAATGAGCTCGGCCGCTTCTCCGCAAGGCGGATCACCGTGCGCAGGTATTCGCTTTCAGGGGAGCGCCACGCTGCGGGCTCAGCTCAGGCTACTCGGAGAGGCTTCTTTGCTCAGCCGGTAATCGGTGGGTGTGGTCGCCAGATACTTTCTGAACAGCTTGGCCAACTGACCGCCGCTGCCAATTCCGCAGCGCCGTGCGATTTTGTCGATGGGCAAACGCGATTCAATGAGCATCTGACAACTCAGGTTCAGACGCGCGCGAAGCAGATAGTCAGAGGGCGTCATACCGATCTCGTTCTTGAAGCGCCGCAAGAAGTTGCGCTCGCTCATGGCTGCGAGACGCGCCGCGTCGTCGATTGAGATGGGACGATCGACGTTTGCCTCCAGCCACCGGGCCGACGCCATAATCTTCTCGCTAACCTGCGCCGCCCCGCTGCGGGCGACGGAAGAGCTGAAAGGAGTCTTATGCGGCGGCGCGACGGACTCGGCAACCTGACGCGCCAGTTCAGGCCCGAGGTCTTCTTCAACGATGTGCAGTGCCGTGCGTACGGCCGCGGGCGTGTCGCCTTGCGACCGTGCCGGACCTCGGTCGCACGCTTCGGAGCCGCTGCGCAGCAGCGGGCAATAGCGGCTTGGAAGCCCAGCCGCTTCCAGAAGCAGCCGGCCCTCAGCGATTGGGTGAACGATTTCGCTGAACGGATGCCTGTGGCGTAGCCAATTGCGCAGGCGCTCATCGCAGCGTGCCTCTTGCGCGCCCGCGCCGCCTGCGATGAACATCAGATGCGTGTCGCTCGTGCCTTTGTGTGAATCGACGCTGTCCGTCCAGACGAACACCGACGACGAGCTCGCAATGCGGCCACCCGCAGCCGAAAGCAGCGAGACATCGTAGCGCGCGCGGCCCGATCGTTGCGACGCGGCGAGCGCGTTCGCTTTATGGAATATTTCGATGAGCGCTGCGACCTTAGGCAGCGCAAAGCCATTGAACAGCACTATGTCGACGTGAGTCGTCGCGTTCACTTGCGCCGGCACCGCACTTTGCCGCGAGCTGAGCGGCGGAATATGTACCAGCCCCATTGGTTCTTTACCCCGGAATGTTGTGGCCTGTAAAGCCTCTCTCAAGACCCTGTAATTCTTTTGTCGAGGCCTGTTATGCAAATGATACAGGCGCCATTATTATAGGCTGAATTAGTCAAGACATTGGCAGTGAGGACATTGAGTGGGTATGGGAGCACCGAGTTGGGGCACGCGTTTAAACGGAGAAAATTCGAATACGTCGAGACGATATCCTGGATAGACTGAGACGGAATGTATAGGGAATCTTCAAAAATGATTTATACCAGACACGAGAAAAATCCCTATTCGAGGTGTTGGTACCCGTGCAGCGCGCGCTTGGGTAATGCCCGGTAAGTATTCTATCTCGCTGTAATTCCGAATCCCGTCTCACGCAATAACAGAATGAGGAATCTGTCTTTGTCTGCGGCTTCGACGCGCGTCACCAGGCCTGCGGAAAAAGCGTTGTCATGGCGTAACGATTCTGAATTGGACGAGGTTTGCATTCTTCATCCTCGTTTGAGACCGGTGCTCAGAACGCCATTGACGCGAGGAAACCTATGGCGGGTAGCAATTCGTCAAGCGCGGTCGAAACGGTGGTGTCTCTTCGGACAGAATGTTTCCGATAGCCGCCGCTCGGAGGAAGGTCGAGCCGGGATTGATAGAATCGCACCGGCCGTCGGCACACGGCCTCATCCTGATTTCGATTTGCTGTTGCGCAGCGATTGTCTGACTCCAATTGATCCGGAAATATTCGGGGTAGGGCTTTCCAGAGTCATTTTTGAAGGATGACACCCGTATCATGTAGACGCGCCACGCGGTGCGTTCGCCGCACGGGGCTGGTTGCGGCCGTCAGATTCAAGCGGGATTGTGTCAAGGCCAGTCATACATTAAGCAAACGATTGCGTGAGGGCCTAAATAAGTCGGCCGCGCAGCCGATAACCCGTTCATGCACAAACAACACATTAAGACAATCGTTGATGCCGCCAGCGAAACCGCCGATAGCATCGTCGGCGCGCGGCAGTGGAGAACGGCCGAAGATGCGAGCGCGATGCACGATGTGATCTTCTGGGACATGATCGCCAAGCAATTACCCAATGTGAGCATTGCCGATCTGCTTTCAATCCTGAATTAGACGCACAGCGCGGGTTGTGGCTGGACATTCCGCGGTGGATTGAGCCGTGACATAAGACGGTTCGATAAAGGAGACGAAAATGTTCGTTCCGGTTCACCGTTTTCCGATTGGCGGATCACTTGCACAGTGAGCCGCTATTTTCGCTTCCAATTAGAACGCACAAGCTACCGAAGAGACGTTTTGCCATTCGGACACGCGGTTGGCCCCATAGCGGGGCGGCGAAATCGCGCGACTACCCATCGTTGAGTCCCATCACTGAAAAAATTTTGACGACCGCTCCTTGCCTGGGTGGGCGTCCTCCTTGTTGTTGATTGAAGACTTGCACGGCGCGCATCATCTCGTCCCAGGAAAGTTTTCGATAAGCGCAAATGTTGTACGTGATGCCGTGTTGCTGGTCTTTGACAAAATTATCAACGCTCGGTAGCTGCATGGTTTCCTCGAATGCGGCGCGCGATTTTTTGTCCGCCGGAGCGGACATCTCTCAACCACGGCGGTGGTCAGCAGACTCTCTGCAAGACCTCGACCCGCAGACGCCGCTCACTAAGACACAGCCGGTGGTTCTCTAAGGTCCTGAATGACCAGCGACGCAGACAGAAATACGTCTTCAATCGCTGCAGCGTACTCGCCCGCCGAATCGCGACTCTGTTCGTCCATCGGATGGAACGTGGCGCTGCGTCGGATTGCACGTCGCATACGCTCCAGTTCGTTGATTGTGGGAGATGTCTTGGCGAGCAGCGCTGCGATTAGCGTCTGGTACGCGAGAAGTTGCATCCGCAGCTGTTGAATGTCTTCCATCAGTGACTCTTTCATAAAAGTGAAGCGTTCTGGAACAAGGCGGTCATGTCCCGGGATTGCGGACACTCCTCTTTTAGTGCCTGCTGTGTGGTGAGCCGGTACACATGTATTGGATTCAGGCTGCGTGCATCAATAAGTTGACTCTTCCCGCTGCGAACTCACGAGCGATCCTAAGCAACCGTGTGAGACAGACCCAGAATGACGGTTAGTGAGCCTGTTTTATCGTAATCGAAGAGCCGTGACTTCACTCGCAGAACGCCATCGAATCCCAGTTCGTCGACCTTCATTGTTACGTTGTCGCCGACAAGGGGAAGTTGGTGTACTGCCCGTATACCGGTAGTACGGTATGTACCAAAGCCACCGGTGTACTCATACACGTAAGTTACTTTCTCATCCATGTGCGCCCCGCTCGTGTGGATCAGCAGTTCTATTCGCTAGAAGTCTCGCACAACTGCGGGCGATTTCGCTTGATGCCATCGGGTAGCCTCGAAGGGGGTTGCGATCACATCGATGCGATTCGAGGGGCGCTGCGAAAAGATGGGAAGCCTTGTCTATAAAGACGAAGGCGGGAATGATCGTTTCATATGGCATGGCGATTTGACTTGATGGGTAATTGGCTCAGGTCCAAAACACCTCATGGCGTGGCGGATGCGGCCATGCTTTTGGCAGTTCTTCCCAACAAATACCGCGGTCTGGTCAATTGCCGTTAGCTACGACGAGGGAATATTGGTATCGAAAGTGGCAATCAAAGACTCTGATACATACGGGCCGATGTGCGGTTGCCCTGCAACTGGCGAGAGAATGGGGAGTATCGACGAAAAAGAACCTGCCGCCCGAGGGAGCGGCAGGTTGTAAGATCGAGGGGTGGGGTTTGCTTGAGAGAAGCCCCCTCGAAAGACCGGCTTTGAGTTTAATCGCCCGAGGGCGGCAGCGGACTCAGGCGGCGGATTGGATCAAGTTGTTGACTGAACAGGACGTGAAAATAGCGGGCCGGTGCAAATTACGGGCGCGAGGGAGAATATGACCGGCCGTTCGAACCCGTGGTCCAGTCGCAGTTGACGTAGACGGAGCCCGCCCGAAGCAACATCCCCCCACAAAAGCATAAAGTTATCCCCCACTCTGCCGTTAGAGCAGAGGGGACTACACGCCGCCGAACTAACGCGGCGCGGCTCGCGGAAGCCAAGCCCCGGATGCAAAAAAACAGTCGCATAAGACTGATACGAAAAAGAGAGAGGGCCGATGACTGGTGTCTACAATCCCTTACTGGTCTGCCTGTCGCTGGTGGTCGCATTCCTCGCGTCCTACACGGCGGTGGAGCTGTCCGGTGGCCTGAACGCGCTCGCGAGCGCGAAACGGCGGCCGCTATGGCTCGTCGGCGGCGCGGTGTCGATGGGCGTCGGCATCTGGTCGATGCATTTCATCGGCATGCTCGCGTTTTCGCTGCCGATTCCGATTGGCTACGATTTTTTCATTACCGCGGCGTCGCTGTTCCTCGCGATCAGCGTGTCGTTGATCGCGCTCGCCACCGCGAGCCGTGGCACGCTGTCGCACAGGCGCCTCTGCATCGCCGGGACGATCATGGGCTTCGGCGTGGCGGGGATGCACTTTACCGGCATGCACGCAATGCAGATGCTGCCGGAAATCGAATACACGATCTGGAAAGTCGCGCTTTCCGTGGGCGTGGCGATCGCCGCATCGATAGCGGCGCTCTGGCTCGCCTTCACGCTGCGTGCATCGGACGCCGGGAACCTCGTCGTCAAGCGGCTGGGCGCGGCCTTCATCATGGCGATCGCGATTACCGGCATGCACTATTTCGGCATGAGCGCGGCCAATTTCGCCGCCGGCAGCCTGTGTCTCTCCGGCGAGAAGTTCGACGCGAACTGGCTGGCGCTCGTCGTCACGGCGACGTCGTTCACCGTGCTGGTCGGCACGCTCGCATTGTTCGGTTTCCATACGAGCAGCCTTTCTCTTTCTCTGAAGCGCGCGAACCGGCAACTGCATTATCTCGGCACGCACGATGCGCTGACGAACCTCCCCAACCGTCAGCAACTCGCCTTGCGCATTGCGCAGGCGGTCGCCGAATGCGCGCGCAGAGAATCAATGTTCGCCGTGCTCTTCATCGACCTCGACGGCTTCAAGTCGATCAACGATTCACTCGGCCACGGCGTCGGCGACGACTTGCTCCAGGTGTGCGCCGAGCGTCTGCGTCAGGACTTGCGCCATACCGACATGGTCGCGCGGCTCGGCGGAGATGAATTCGTGATCGTGGTGGAGAACGTGGCCGATGCGTCGTCCGCGGCGGCAGTCGCCAATGGCGTGCTGCGGCGGCTCGCCCAGGAGATCGTCGTCGACGGACTGCCGCTGCGCGTGAGCGCGAGCATCGGCATCGCGTTCTATCCTTGCGACGGCGGCAATGCCGACGAGCTGCTCCATAGCGCGGACGCCGCGATGTACGCTGCCAAGCAAAGCGGACGCAACACGTTCCGCGTGTTCGAGCCGCAGATGAACCACACCGCGCTCAAGTCGCTGATCCTGCAACGCGATCTGAATCGCGCGTTGAGCGACGGCGAGCTCAGCGTGTCGTTCCAGCCGAAGTTCAGCGTTGCCTCCCAATCGGTGACGGGCGTCGAGGCGCTGATCCGCTGGCGTCATCCGGAGCTCGGCGAAATTGCTCCGCTCGAATTCATCCCGCTCGCGGAACGCTCGGGTCTCATCGTCGAGATCGGCGACTGGGTGCTGCGTGAGGTCTGCCGCAACATCGCGCTGTGGGATGCGCAAGGGCTGCCTGCGATTGCCGTGGCGGTAAATCTTTCGCCGATCCAGTTCAACGTGCCGGACCTGGTGGCGCGTATCGACGCGCTACTCGACGTTGCCGGCGTCGATCCTTGTCGCGTGATGTTCGAGATCACGGAAACCACGGCGATGCAGAGCATCGAGAAAACGAGCCGGACGATCGAAGCGCTGCAAGCGCGCGGCTATACCGTGGCCATCGACGACTTCGGCACGGGATATTCGAGCCTCGGCTATCTACAGCGGTTCAGGTTCGACCAGATCAAGATCGACGGCTCGTTCATGCGCGACCTCGACTCCGCCGGTCACCGCGGCAGCGCTTTGCTGTCCGCCGTCGTGACGCTCGCGCGCGCCTTGCAGATCGAGGTCGTGGCGGAAGGCGTCGAGACGGAGTCGCAGTTCCGCACGCTCAGCGAACTTGCCTGCGATCAGATGCAGGGTTTCCTGTTGAGCCGGCCGTTGCCCGCCGCTGAGTTTCTCGCGTTCCTGCGCGGCGCCGCAGACCGGGTTGTCGCTCCCGGAAGCGCCTGCGCCGCGTCCGCGGGATGAAGGCGGATGCCGGTCCATTGTCGGAGACCGGGCCGGACGACCGATTCGCGGGGCCGCCAATCGCTGCGTTCCCCGAATACCGGTACACCCTGATTCCCGCCGGAACTACCCTCCAACGCCACCACCGGCGCGCCGGCCCTTCCCGCCACCCCAACACCCCCAACCCCATTGGCAACACGCCAAAGCGGGACTTTTTTCATGAATTGCGGTGGACGCGTTAATGTACCAGCGCCGCGAGGCCGGGTATCTGGCGTCCCAGATACTCGCCGCCATAGGCGCAAAACGTACTTCTACCCACCGCGTTAATTTTTTTCATGGATTCTTTATGCTTATTAAAAACGTAGCAGTCAGCTTGCCCTCCAGGATCGTTACGAACGAGGAAGTGATCGATATGATTCGATTCCATTCCAAAGAGTACGAGGGCGACATCGACAGGGGGATGCGCACCATCAAGACGTTGCTCGACAGAAGCGGACTGGTTAACCGGCGCTGGTGTGAAAGCCATGAGTCGCCTATCGATCATGTCGCGATGGCGACGCGCAAGGCGCTATCGGAAACGTATCTGAAGCCGGAACATATCGAGCTGTTTATTTATGTCGGCATTGGAAGAGGGTTCCTCGAACCCGGCAACAGCCACATGATGGCCAGCACACTTGGCTTCGTCAATGCGGAATGTTTCGATGTGGTCGACGCCTGCATGAGCTGGACCCGAGCCATGGCGATTATCGACAGCCTTTTCAAGTCGGGCCAGTACAGAAACGCTATGATTGTGAATGCCGAGTTCAATATGCTTGCAGGCGGTCCACTCTATCCGGGGAATTTTGCGTTGAAGAACCAGGCTCAGATTGAATACACCTTGCCGTCGTTCACGATAGGCGAGGCGGCGACCGCTACCTTGCTCGTCGCAAAAGAGCCGGATAACTTCAGCTTCGCTTTCCGCGCGAAGCCGGAAGTGTCGGACCTGTGCACCATCCCGATTCCCGGCTACGAAGGGTATTGCCACCCGACCGAGCGGATCGGGAAAAACGGCGACATGCGTTTCACATCATTCGGCCATGAGCTTCACAAGAATTCGGACGAACTGTCCGCGGTATTGACTAAACTGCCTGTTCCGAAGAAAGACATCGACATCGTCTTCACCCACGCATCCTCCAAGGCGGCATGGCAGGGTTATGGCGCCAAGGTCGGAATCGACGACAAGATGTATCACATCTATCCGGAAACCGGAAACCTCGTGTCGGCTTCGATCCCGGCTGCGATTTCACTGGCAAAGGACGACGGGCAGTTGAAGAGAGGCGACCGGGTGCTGTGCTGGGTCGGCAGTGCCGGCATGTCATTCAACGTCAGCAGCTTCAAATTCTGAGGCTGGATAGATAAACATAAAGCACGACATGAGAGCCATTTCAGGGAGCATCCGTTACCTCAACCGAGTGGTTTACGACTCGGCCAAGGTGTCGGACTATAGCGTGTTGGCTGTTGGCGTAATCGGTACGATCGGACATCCGCTGTACTGGCTGTGGTGGACGTACATCGATCCTCAACCCAACGAAAGCCTGCAAATGCGCGCTTTCGGCACAGCCGCCTGTGCGCTGCTGCTTTTGCGCCGTTTCTGGCCCGCTTCGGCCGTGCGCTTCCTGCCGTGGTATTACTTCGTAACGGTAGCCTATACGCTACCGTTCTTTTTCACTTACTACCTGATTGCCGGTCACTATTCGATGCTCTGGTCAATGGCCGAGCTGGGCATGGTGTTTTTCCTGATCGCCATATTTCCGTCTTTCGTTGCATTAGCACTCAATCTGATTCTGGGTATTGGCCTTGCCGTCCTGTGTGCCAGGATCGTGATTCCGCAATCCCTCCACGTGGATGGGCAGCTATTTCTCTACACGTATCTGCCAGTTTTTACATTCGGCATTTTCGCCGGCCTTACGTTCAGTTACAGCAACCTGAAGGGCATCGTCGCACAGGCAAAAAATGTCGCGTTTCGCGCGCTCGCCGGCTCGATCGCTCATGAAATGCGCAATCCTCTCAGCCAACTGAGGCACGTACTGGATCGCATGGAAGAGGCGCTGCCCGCGGTGACGGAGGCCAACCCGTCGCCGGCTTTGTCGCATGACAGGGCGGCGTTGCTCTATCGACATCTCGCCCACGGCCAATTGTCGATTGATCGGGGCCTGCGCATTATTGCCATGACGCTGGACGAAGTCAGTGCGAAACCCATCCGCTCGGATCACTTCACCTATCTGAGCGCGGCGGCCACCACGCGTAAAGCGCTGGACGAATACGGCTTCGGCGATCAGAAGGAGCGCGCCAAAGTCCGACTCGCGGTGCTGGAAGATTTCATCTTCAAGGTCGACGAAACCGTCTATCTGTTCACGCTATTCAATCTGATCAAGAACGCACTCCATCACATTGCCACGCATCCTTTGGCGACGCTTACGCTTACAGTCGACCGCCAAACGGTGCTGGTTCATGACACCGGCCCCGGCATTGCGCCCGACCTGCTGCCGCATCTGTTCGAGCCTTTCCGTACCGCGGGCAATTCGGCGGGTACGGGGCTCGGCCTTGCCTATTGCCAGCGCGCGATGCGCGCCTTCGGCGGCACGATTGCCTGCCGCTCGGAAGTCGGCAAATTTACTCAGTTCACGCTGCAATTCCCCGTCGTCTCCAGCAGAGAAGTTGGAGAGCATGAGCAGAAGATCTTCGAGCGCGCCACGCCGTTTTTCACCGGCAAACGCATTCTCGTCGTGGACGACGATGCCACTCAGCGGGCGCGAAGCCGCCGTGCGTTGTCGAAGGTGGGTGCGGACGTGAGCGAAGCGGAAAACGGCGAGGTGGCGTTGAGCGCGCTTCGGCTGTCGGCGCCGTACGACCTCGTGCTGATGGACATCAATATGCCGGTCATGGACGGCTACACCACCGCCGAGAAGATCCGCGCCGATCATCAAGACCCGAACTGGAACGTGCTGATCGCCGCCTATACGGCGGAGCCGGCCAATGTGACGCGTGTGCTCGCCCGCCGCGCCGGCATGGACGACATGATCAGCAAATCCGCCAGCGCGGTGGAACTGATCACCGCGCTTCAGACGCTCTTCGAAAGCGGCAATCGGCATGTTCACAGCCATCCATTCGACGGGTTTGCCGGCAAAACGATTCTGGTGGCGGACGACGACACCTACAGCAGGCGGATTGCCAAAGGTTATCTGGAGCGATGCGGCGCACGCGTCGTCGAGGCCGAGCATGGGCCGGACGTGCTGGCGAGGTTGGAGGAGAAGGGCCCCATCGATGCCATCGTGATGGACATGAACATGCCGGGAATGGGCGGCGTGGAAACGACTGCTTCGATTCGCGCTCGTGCTGATTCATATGCCCAGGTCCCCATCATTGCATTGACCGGGCAATCTGACATGAAAGCCGTGCAGGCCTGTCTTGCCGCGGGCATGAACGAGGTCATGATCAAGCCCGTGCAGATCGGCGCCCTCTATGCGTCCCTTGCTAGGCAGTTTGCCCAGCAACGTGCGTCGCATGCGCCGATCAAAGCCGAGCCGGTACAAAGGCCCGCCGTGCAAGCGGGCAGGCCTGCGCCGATCAAGGAAGGCCCCCTGCTCGACGAGAAACACCTCGAAGAACTGGTGGCGCTCGATTTGCTGGACCAGACGTTCCTCAACGGCATCGAGCAGATTCGCTCGACCGTGGCGCAACTCGCCGCCAGCGTGGCGGCCCGCGATCTCGAATCGACGCACGGAGCCTTACACGTCCTTCTTGGCATCAGCGGCAATATCGGCGCGAAGGCGCTGCATCAGTTCGTGCGGCAGATCTATCCGCGCGTGGTGGAAGGCGAATGGCCCGCCGAGGCCGATTGGCTGGCGCGAATCTGCTCGTTGAGCGACGACTCGGCGCCTGCCTTACAGACCTATTTCGCTTTGGCCAAAGCGCGTGGCGATCATGGGGACGCGCTGAGCGATTGATGGGCGTCGGAGTGCCATCGTGTTGCGCATTGAAGCGGCATTACCGCGAACACTTTCCGCGTCGCAAGACAGCGCTTGCAACCTGCGAGAGGTCATGCAATGGTCGAGCACAGCCGCCGGCGCCGTTCGAACAGTTCTCCCATGAACAATGGCAGGAACTGATGAAGACCGACGTCGACAGCGTGTTCCTCGTCGGACAAGCGGTGGCGCGGCATATGATCGAGCGGCAACGCGGGAGGATCATCAACATCTGTTCGGTGCAAAGCGAGTTGGGCCGTCCCAACATTGCCGCCTACACCGCGAGCAAGGGTGCCGTGAAGATGCTGACGAAAGGCATGGCGATCGACTGGGGCCAGCACGGCATCCAGGTCAATGGTCTCGGGCCGGGCTACTTCAAGACCGAATTGACCGAGACGCTCGTCAAGGACGAGACCTTCAGCAAGTGGCTGATTGGACGCACGCCGTCGCGGCGTTGGGGCGATGTGGAAGATCTCGGCGGTGCCGCGGTCTTCCTGGCGAGCAACGCTTCGAACTTCGTCAATGGCCACATTCTCTACGTGGATGGCGGTGTGACAGCCACGCTGTAATCCGTCGATAAAGCGCCGCCGCGGAACTATCTCGCAGCCGGTCCCGTCGAGTGCCTGAGTTGGAAGAGGGCATGCACCTCGTGTCCGTGCTGCGGACGCTTGCCGTCGAGTGTGTCGAGCAGATATTGCGCGGCGAGCCGCCCGATTTCGTAGGTGTCGACGCGCATCGTGGTCAGCGCGGGGCGAATCTCCTGCGCCATCTCCAGATCGTCGAAGCCGGTGACGGACAATTCGCCGGGAATCGCGATGCCCAGTTCTTCCGCTTCGCGCAGCACGCCCAGCGCGATATGGTCGTTGCCGCAGATGATCGCGGTGGGACGCTCGCCCGGCGCCTGCCAGATCGTGCGCAGGCTGCGCCGCCCGAATCCCATGGTCGATTCGCCTTCGAACATATGTTCCGGCCGCACGGCGAGGCCGTGCCGTTCGAGCGTCGCGCGGATGCCCGCGACGCGTGCCTGCACGCGGTCGTTATCGCGCGTCGGCTGGATGCAGACCGCGAACGAGCGATGCCCGAGGCCGATCAGATGTTCGGTGATCTCCGCATAGGCCGCGTGATTGTCGAAACCGATGCAGGTGTGCGGACTGTCCTTGCGATACGCGTACGTGACGGCATACGGCACGCGGTAGAGCCGCAACGCATCGAACAGTTCGGGCGGATGAGCTTCGCCCACCACTGCCATCGCTTCCACGCCGCGCGCCAGCATCGCGCGCACCTGCGTGAGCGCCTGCGCGGGATCGTAGTTCGAACAGCCGAGCACCAGTGTGATGCCGCGTGCCGCGAACGCCGCCTGCATCCCGCTCACCTGTGAAGCGAACACGCGATCATCCAGTGTCGGAATGATGATGCCGGCAATGTGGCTGCGCGTGGAGGCGAGGGCGCGGCCCGCCGCATTCGGAAACCAGTTGAGTGTGAGCGCGGCATGCTCGACGCGCTCACGCACGTTCGCGGAGACCTTGTCCGGCTCGTTGTAGACCCGTGATACGGTCGCCGTCGAGACACCCGCGAGCTTGGCGACATCGGAAAGCACGCTGCGGCCCGTGCTGCGGCGAGCGCGGTTCGTCTGGGTGCGGGCGGCGGCCGGCGGGTCGAGGGAGTCAGGCATCAGGTTGGAAAGCGCAGAGTGAATCGGGGAACGCCCGCCATCTTACCGCCGCCTGCGCGCGCGGGAAGCGTGAGCGCGCGTGACAGTTTCAGCGGACGTTCCTGTGATCCGGAAATCCTCCCGGCAAACGCTAGCGAACGGAGCGGCTTGCGCCGAGTGCCGCGATACGGCCACGAAAATGCTCAGTGCCGGCTACGATCTTGTCGAGCACCGCGTCGAGCGCCCAGAAACGTTCACGCACGTCGTAGTCGATCACGCGGCAGCGAATCGAACTGAATGTGCCGATCCGTTGATGGTAAATCTTCGCGAGCGCCGGATAGCCGAGCGATTCGGAGACGGCGGCGAGCACGAGGAACGTGGCGAGTTCCTCTGCGAGAGCCGGGTCTTGCGCCGCATCGTTGCGCAGCCAGTTGTACAGATCCGGGTGGAAGTTCGTGAACACGCCGTTGAAGCCGGCGGAACCCGCCTTCATCGCGTCCCACGCAATGGCCGCGTTGGCGTTGAGGATTTTCAGCGGCGAACCGTCGGCGAGCGCGACGCGCCGTTTGACCGTGGCGAGATCGCAGCTTACGTCCTTCAGCATGATGAAGCGGCCGGTGTCGATACACAGCTTCAATTCGTCGTCGGAGAGAAGGCGGCGGTAGGGCGCGGGGCATTCGTACAAACCGAGCGGAATGTCGGACGGCAGGCGCGCGAGGAGTCGTTTGAGATTCGCCGCGAACGTCTCCGTGCCCTGCTGCTTCGGGTCGAGCCGGTTCGTCACCAGCACGATGCCTTGCGCGCCCGTGGCCGCGGCCACGTTGAGTTCTTCGGCCTGCGCCTCGGGGTCGTCGCTGATATGGCCGGAGACGACGACCGGAATGCGGCCCGCCACCTTGTCGACGACGAAGCGTCCCAGCGCGCCACGCTCGGCGAGCGTCAGGAACTGCATTTCACTCGACTGCGCGACGGCAAAGAGCGCGTCCGATCCATGCGCGATATACCACTCGATCAGGCGTTCGAGTCCGGCGTAGTCGATTGCGCCGGCCTCGTCGAACGGCGTCAGCATTACGGGGACGATGCCTTCGATCGACGTGGTGGTTTGTTTGGAAGTGGTCATGCTCGTGATCTCCCGGAGAGGGTTCGTTGAGTCGGAGCGGCGCGCGCGTTCACGCGGGCGCTCGCACGGGTTCGGTTGGGGCGGACGGGTCTTCGATCGGCTTGCGCACCAGCAGGAGGTAGCTCATCGCGCCAATGAACGCGATGCCGGCGGCCGTCAGCAGCGCCGGGACGAACGACCAGCTCTGCGCGATGTAGCCCGTCAGGATCGGGGCGAGGGCACCGCCCAGAAAACCGCCGAAGTTCTGGATGGCGCCGAGCGAGCCGACGCGGTTCGGCGGCGCGGCCGCGGTAGCGAGCGCCCATGAACTGGCGGACGCGGCATTCGCCAGAAAGATCACCACCGAGATGCACACGATCGCGATCGTGTTGCTCTCGACGAGCGCCGCCGGAATCGTGAAGGCGACCATACCGAGCATCGCGATCACCACCGCATTGCGGCGGCTCGCGACCGGGCTCGTGCTGCGGCTCGTGATGAGATCGGAAAACCAGCCGGCCGTCAGCGAGCCCAGGAAGCCGCAGAAGAACGGAATCGATGCCGCGACGCCCGTATGCATGAGGCTCATGTGACGTTCCATCGTCAGATAGCCGGGCAGCCACGTGAGGTACACCCAGTTCAAATAGACCGAGCCGAAGAAGCCGATCAGCATGCCCCACGTCGTGCCATGCGAAAACAGCGAGCGCCATTCGGCGAAGGTGACCGTGGGTGCCGGCTTGCGGTCGGCTTCGTCGCCTTCGAGATAGTGCCGCTCGGCTTCGGTCATGGTGGCCTTGACGGGGTCGCGGTACACCGCGAGCCACACCAGCGCCACGACGAGGCCGACCACGCCCGTCACGATGAATGCCCAGCGCCAGTGAAACTGGACGACGAGAACCGACAGGCAAAGTGGCGCGAGCGCCGTGCCGAGCGGCGACGCCGAGTTGAAAATGCCGGTCGGCTTGCCGCGCGCGCGCAGCGGAAACCAGTTGCTGACCACACGGGCCGCCGACGGAAACTGCGGCGCCTCGCCGATGCCCAGCACGATCCGCGCGAGGATGAACCAGCCGAAGGTCGAGACGAATCCGCCCGCCGCCTGCGCGAGCGACCAGACGATCAGGCCGATGCCCAGCAACTTGCGCGGTCCGATCCGGTCGACGAGGCCGCCTACCGGCAACTGGAAGAGCGCATAGCTCCACGAGAACGCCGAGAGCAGCAGCCCCATCTGTCCGAGCGACAGCCCGAGGTCATGACGGATCAGCGGATTGGCGACGGCGAGCGTGCCGCGGTCCAGATAGTTGACGATGCCGCTCACCATCAGCAGCGTGAGCGCCACGATCTGGGCGCGGCGGATTCTCGGTGGCGCCTGCTCGAGGCCCGGTGTTGCACTCATGATCGTTGTCTCCGTTTCATGTCTTCGGTTGCTGTGCGCAAGCCGCGCCAATGCGATGTCGGGCGGCCGGAAATTGCGCATCCACCGTCGGCGAAGGCGTCGTTCAGTGGTACATGTTAGCGCTTACATTTTGAGGCGCTTTTGAGCTGTTCATCGGATTTTCTTGGCAATTTCGCTTCAGTAATCTCAATGATAGCGCTTACATTTTGAGCTTCACTTCGAGGAGATTGCAAGCGCTAACGCTGTTTTGGAGGGTAAACCCCCAGCCACTTGCGGGCGAATGCCATGTTGTCGAAGGCGCAAACGCGGCTTGCCGCCACTTCGCCTGGAGCCAGGCCGAATATGTCGCGGAAGCTGGGCGGCGAGATCTCGGTGGTCAGCGCGACGGGCAGCGGCACGTCCATCACCGTACGCATACCGGTCGACGACGCTTCGTAGCAGCCGAGAACCCGATCGAATCGTCAAGACGATTTTCGCAAGCGGGCGACAATCGCGTTGATCTGCATGTCGAAGTGTTCGAACCATGACCGCGCCACTTCCAACTGCGCGTCGACTTCCTGAAAGTGGGCCTCGTGCACTTCGACAGCGCGCCCGGCAGCGGCAATCGCCTCAGGGGTGGTCTGCGAGCGAAACGCGTGCGCCGCAAGCGACTCGATCTCGCCACGGTTACTCTGACTCTGATCCATGAGTTCAGTGAGCAGCGCCTTCAACATCTGCAATTGACTCTGCCAGTCACTCTCCGCCCGATATAGCGCCTCGATCAGAGGTCCGGCATCATCCGCCAAAGAGACGTTTGCCGCGGCGGACGTGCCCTGCCGCAGGTGACCCAGCACCGCGAGACAACCCTCCGCGCGGCGGGCCAATTCCTTCGCTTTGTCATGCGCTTCGGCCATGCGCGTCGTGAGCGCCGTGGCGCGATCGCAAAGCCGCGCCTGTAGGACGAACGTTTGCGGCTTCATCGGTTAGTGTCCATGTGCAGGCGTTCGTGGGTCGCGATGAATGATCTCGAGCCTGACGATGTGGACGAATTTGCTCACTTCTTTTCCTTAGGGCCGCTTGCGTTTGAAATGGAGTTGCGTCGCGGGACTGGCGCCGCCTTTCCATGTATACGGCGACGCCGCAGACGGCTTGATGTCAGGATTTCCTGATTTTGGCCCAGGCATTTCCCTTTCAACCGCGTGGCGCGCCGAGGACTGCGTCAGCTTATCCAGTACTCGTCTGGAATCCTGCGGTCCGGTTCGGAGAGGAAGGGATTGTCGAGCGTGAAGGTCAGCCGCGACGCGATCTTGGCGCGCGACAGCGCGTCCTGAACGTAGTGATGGGAGTTGAACAATCTCATGTAGCTGCCATTGCGATACGCAGTGATGAACCCGTCTTCGATCGTCTCCGCCAGTGCTTCGTGGCCCGAGGCGACATAGAAAATGAAATCCGATCGATACTTCAGCAGGAGCCTGTTCTCGACTACGAGATCCGGCTCCTGATGCTGGCGTCCATCGATCTCAGTAAATGCTTCAACTAAGCCGCGTGGAAAATAGTCGATCCGGCCGCCTTGGGTCATCTCGAACAGCGTGTCATAGGTCGAGGTCTGGATGTTCAGGCCGGCTGCTCTCAGGACCTCCGTGTCGATCCACCCAATTCCTTGCCCACCAATGAATGCCTTCAGATCGGAGAAGCGTTCGACCTTGTCGAAATCGGCTTGGCGATCCTTTCGGATGACGAACACCCGGTGCCCGATCAGTCCACGATGTATCGGAATCCGCACTACATTCCTGCCGCGTTCCGCTCGCGCCTCCATGCTCGTCCAGTGCAGATTGATCATATTGTTGGTGCCGGCCAGTTCCGCCAGCGCGCGACCCCGCTCCATTTCGATGTCGGCTGAGCGCAATGTATACGATGCGTTGGCCGTTTTCATGGCCAGATCGAGAACCGCGAGTGCAAACGCGGCGTGCACGTCGCGGGCAGGCCGAATGCGGGGATAGACGATGTCGAAGTGAACGGGAGGGTCGGCAGGTGCGGCACGCGCGCGAAGCGTGACGCTCGCCGCGCTCAGCGCTGCCAGTACAAAGCGCCTGCGATGCATGAATGGATATTTTCTCGAAACAGGAGTGGCGCGCTCGACCGGGCGCTTGTCCGCGCAGATTGTCGCCTGATCGGTTTTTCATCGTGCCACGTCCGGACCGTGCTGACAAATCGTGTAATCCCTTTGTCAGGAAGTCAGCCATGCTGTGTTCACACCGGCTGAAATGCGCGATGCGCAGGCGTTAAGGATTTCCTGACGGCATATTCAGCAAATCGGAAGTGCATTTTTCCGGGCTTCCTGACTGTGTGACTCCGTAGGCCTCCCTAGGATGTTTTATCGAAATCGTCTATATCAGCGGACCCGTTATGAACGGTCATTCAGAAAGCCGCGAAGTCGCGGTTGAATTCCTCAACACCACATGCGAGCGCCTGTTCGACATCTGGTGTGAAAGCAGAAGCGTCATACCGCTCAGCTATCTGTTGCACTGCTGGCCGTTACCGGATTGGGGATACGCGTCCGTGAAGCGACTATCGGACGGAATGCGCGAACTGCGGATGTCGAACCCCGACGCCCTCGGCGGCCGCGTCCGGCCGATCCTCGGCGAGCTGACGTCATGCATCGATGAGATTCTGTTGTATCCGCGGATCTGCCTGCCGCGGGCGATCACCGATTCGCCGTCCGTCGAACCGATCATGTACGTCATGTAGATTCTCGTCAGATTAATCAGGGCGCGTTTCACCCGGAATGAGCGCCGGCGCAGGCCAGGAAATGAGAGTGACTGGCTGGCCGGTGCAGGCAAACATTAAATCGCCACCCTGCCGACGCGGCGGCCGATTGGTCTGGGCCGCGCAGCGGCAACGAGTGCAGAATAGACGAAACAAGAACCGTAGCACTCGCGGGGATGTATGAAGCACAACCTGTTCGATGCATGGTGGAGTTTGATCGGCGGCTTCAAGAGTAGCCTTGTGTCGCGGCTTCTCGTGACGGTGCTGCTCGTCAGCTGCGTAGTCACTGTGTTGTTGACCGGGTTACAGCTTTACCGCGACTACTACCGCGGCGTAGAGCAGATTGAAAATCGCCTTGTGGACATTGATCGCAGCAGTCGCGACAGTCTCGCGGAAGCGCTCTGGCGCCTCGACGGCGCCCAACTGCAACTGGAGTTGAACGGCATTCTGCGTCTCGCGGACATTCGCGCCGTGGAAATCCCCGAGGCGGGGAAAGACGGTCAATCGGCCTACCTGAGCGCGGGTCAGCGCTCAGCCGGTCCCGTGATTGCCCGCGAGTTTCCGCTCCTCTATAACGTGCAGGGCAAGGACCGCGAGATCGGCAAGCTGTACGTCGAGGCGACGCTGCTCGACCTTTACCATGAGCTGATGCGAACCGCTGCGATGATTCTCGTCACTCAGGCCGCCAACACTTTTCTCGTTTCGCTGTTCATCGTCTACATCTTGTCCCGTCTTGTGATGCGGCACGTCGCGGCCATCGCGCGCACGGTGGAAGATTACGATTTCCGTGAACCGCCCCAGCCGTTCAGTCTCCAGCGACGCAAACGGCGCGATCCGGATGAATTGGACCGCGTGGCGGCCGCATTCAATGCAATGGGCGCGCGGCTGTACTGCGCGTATCGCGACGAGCAGGACACGGCGGCTGAACGCGAAGCACGCAATCTGGCGGAAGCGGCCAACCGGGCCAAAGGCGAATTCCTGGCGAATATGAGTCATGAACTGCGGACACCGCTGAATGGCATTCTCGGCTACGCGCAGATCCTCGAGCGCGATGCCACGCTGAGCGAGCGGCAGCGCGAACGCGTGGCGGCCATCCGCAATAGTGGCGAACATCTGCTGACGTTGATCGAAGACACGCTCGATTTCGCGAGGATCGAAGCGGGCAAGCTGCGCGTCGAAATCGGTGACGTGCCGCTGGCAGGGTTTGTCGATGTCATTCGGGACATCATCGATGTGAAAGCGGAGCAGAAGCGCCTCGACTTCATCTGCGAAATCGCGGGGGATGCGCCCGTCGGCGTGCGTGCCGATGAGCGACGGTTACGGCAGGTCATGCTCAACCTGCTTGCCAACGCCGTGAAGTTTAGCGATTCGGGTTGCGTCAGCCTGCATATCTCGAGGTCCGAGTCGAACCGCGTCCGTTTCGAAGTGCGCGACACGGGCATCGGCATTGGTCACGATCAGTTGAATACGATCTTCGAGCCGTTCGAGCAACTGGGCGCGGCCGAGCGGCGAGCAGGCGGCGCCGGCCTCGGCCTGGCCATCAGCCGCGAGTTCGTGTGCGCGATGGGCGGCGAGATCGAGGTGGAAAGCGAAATTGGACGAGGGAGTACTTTCCGCTTTGAACTGCCGGCGGCGAGCGTGACGCCGGTGTTGCGCAAGGCGACGGGCCCTGCGCCGCTCCCGTTCACGGTGACGGGTTATGAGGGGCCGCGCAGGAAGGTGCTGGTCGTCGATGACGTCGAGGTCAACCGCGCGATCGTTGTGGATCTGCTAGGCCGTCTCGGCTTCGATACCGTCGAGGCGGAAAACGGTCGCGACGGGCTCGAGAAGGCGCAGCGCGAGCGACCGGCGCTGATTCTCACGGACATCGTGATGCCCGAAATGGACGGCTTCGAAATGACACGCAACCTGCGCCAATTGCAGGCGTTCGCCGATGTTCCGATCGTTGCCATGTCCGCCAGCCCATCCGGAGTCAACAAGGCGATGAGCATTGAAGCGGGGGTGAACGCATTCCTGTCCAAACCGGTCGACCTCGAAGCGCTGCTGGCCCAGATCGCTACGCTGCTCGGGCTGAAATGGACCCATGCATCGCCGGCGCCGTCGGTTCGCACCGCTACACCCGAAGTCAGTCTTGCGGCCGTGCCTCGGCAACAGATGGAAGAACTGCATCATCTTGCCCGCCTCGGCGATATGCATGAAATCATCGCGTGGGCCGAGAACGTGGCGGCCCGCGATTCGCGTTATCGCTCGTTCACGGCGCAACTCTGCGCGCTTGCTCGCGACTATCAGTCGAAAGCCATACTCCATCTCGTCGAGCGGCATCTGAATGTCGAGCCCAAGTCATGAACGAGCCCAACGTGGAGGCTGGCGAACGGCCGACGATCCTCATTGCGGACGACACGCCGGCGAATTTCGGCGTGGTCGTGGAGAGTTTGACGGACCGCGGCTTTCGGGTACTCGTTGCGCTCGACGGCGAAGAGGCGCTCGAACGTGCGCTGTTTTCCCAGCCCGACCTGATCCTGCTCGATGTGAAGATGCCAGGCATCGACGGCTTCGAGACCTGCCGGCGACTCAAGGCGGACGCGCGCACGCGCGACATCGCGGTGATTTTCATGACGTCGTTGACGGGCGCGGAAGACATGGTCGAGGGTTTCTCGGCCGGCGGCGTCGATTACGTGGCGAAGCCCGTCCGCGTCAATGAAATGATGGCGCGCATCGAGACCCATCTCGCCTTGCGCGTGATGCACCGGCAGCTTGTCGTGCAGAACCGCCAACTCCTGAACGAGGTGGCGGTGCGCCACCAGGCCGAGGCCGAATTGTCGCGCGCACGCGATGCACTGGAGCAGCAGGTCGAGCAGCGCACGCGGCAACTCGCGGAGTCGAATGCGAGGCTTTCCGCTCAGGTCGACGAGCGCCGCCGGGCGGAGGCGAAATTGCAGGCGAGCGAAGCGCGTTTTCGCACGATTGTCGAAACCAGCCCGATTCCGCTGTGCATCACGTCGATGCCCGAAGGCGTGATCCTGTACGCGAATGAACCGCTGCGAGAACTGTTCGGTATCGATACGGGCATCGGCACGCTGACCAACATCGTCGATTTCTATGTGGATCCCGGCGACCGTGACCGGCTCGTGTCGCATCTGCGCACGGAGGGCAGTTTCAACAATAGCGAAGTCCAGATGCGGCGCATGAACGGCTCGGCGTTCTGGGCCATGGCGACCGCGCGCGTGGCGACGTTCGGCGACGCGCCGGCGATCTACGTGGGTCTGAGCGATATTACGTCGCGCAAGCGTATCGAGCAGGAGTTGTTCGAATCGCGCAATCAATTGCGCGAGTTGTCCGCCTATATGGAAGCGATTCGCGAGGAAGAGCGCAAGCGTATCGCCATGGAGATTCACGATGAACTCGGCCAATTGCTGACCGCCCTGAAGATGGACGTTTCGCTGCTGAAAATGCGCCTCGGCAAGGATCCGGACGCCATGCGCAAAGCCGAGGACATGCGGGAACTCGTCGAAAAGACGATCTGGATGGTCCGCAATGTGGCGAACCATTTGCGGCCGGTGGCGCTGAACTTCGGGGTCGTGTCGGCGCTGGAGTGGCTCGTGGAGGACTTCATGCGACGCCACGGCATTCCTTGCCAATTGCATATCAACGGCGGCGAACCGGTGCTGCCGGAGGCTTGTGCCACAGCCGTATTTCGTATCGTTCAGGCTTCGCTGACCAATGTCGGGCGCCACGCGCACGCGACGCGGGCCGACGTGACGCTGACCAGCACGGCGGCGGCGCTCGAACTCCACGTGAGTGACGACGGCTGCGGTTTTGATCCCAACATGGCGCGCACGGGTTATTCGTACGGACTGCTCGGCATGCAGGAGCGCGCCCGCCTGATCGGCGGCGCGATGACTATCGACAGTGCGCAGAGCATGGGCACCGCCATCTCCATTCACATTCCGCTTACAGGCGGGGCAGAAAATGATCGACGTCCTGATTGCTGATGACCACGCCGTGGTGCGTGGCGGTCTGAAACAGATTATCGCGACGACCACGGATATCGTCGTCGCCGCCGAGGCCGCGCAGGGTTCGGAAGTGCTCGATCGGCTGCGCGCGAGGCGGTTCGATCTCGTGCTGCTGGACATGACGATGCCCGGCATCAGCGGAGTCGATCTGATCCGGCGCGTACGTGCCGAGCAGCCGCCTTTGCCGATTCTCGTGCTCAGCATCCACAACGAGGCGCAGGTCGTGTCGCGCGCGTTGCGCGCCGGCGCGACGGGTTATGTGACGAAAGACAGCGATCCCGACGTGCTGCTCGCGGCGATCCGTAAACTGGCGGGAGGCGGGCGGTTCATCGACCCGAAACTGGTCGACGCGATGGTCTTCGAAACGCATTCCGGCGACGCGCCACCGCACGAGGTGTTGTCCGACCGTGAATTTCAGGTATTGCGGATGCTGGCCGCCGGTCAAAGCATCAACGAGATTGCCGAGTCGTGTTCGCTCAGCGCCAAGACCATCAGCACCCATAAGATGCGTCTCATGCAAAAACTCGGCCTGAACAACAACGCCGAGTTGATCCGATATGCGATCAGACACGGTCTGGTAACCGAGTGACGGAGCCGTTAGGGAAATCCTGAGGCTCGAAGCAGCGTTTCCCGAATCAACAATCCGGCGCTGCTGACTGAAGAATCCCCGCCGTTGTCCCACGATTGTCAAATGGGAACCTGAGGTGCGGGGGCAGATGTGGATGCGACGAAAGGCTCACTACGCGGACTGCGCGAGAAATTATTGGCAACGGCAGGCACGCTGCCGGTCCGTGTGCTCACGCTGCATGGTTCGCAGGACGGTCTGACTTGCCGGGTTTGCGTCGAAATCAGGCGTCCCGATGGTCCGATCCTGCTGTTCTTCTTCCGGCACGACGACGGTACCTGGCACGTCTTCCCGCCGGCAAAGAACCTGTGCAGAATGAGCTTCGAGCCGCTCGTCGGGTGACCTGAACGAGGCCGGACAAAGGAGATCATCGATGAATGCAGACAACCTGAGGACACTGTCGGGGCACGAAACGAAATTGCGCGCGTGGTTGAGCGAATGGTACGACCATGCGTTTGCGACTGGCTTCATCAGGCCGCCTTTCATACTCGACGACGCGACCGCTTTGAGGCTGGAAGGTTATTTCGATGTGGGTCTGACGCCGGCAGAGGGCGTCAAAGCGATCTTCGGCGTGGTGCATTGACTCGTCAGACGCGCCGGGGCATCCGCCGCGTCGACGCGTTGCTCACCGGGAGCGGGCTTTTTGTTGCGGGACGCCGCAGTCCAGTTCGGCGGCGTCGCTGTCCTCACTGCTTTCCTCGTCGATCCAGCGCCGCGCCCATTCGAGCGCGTATTGCTGTGCCGTCTCGCAGTTCTTGAAGCTCGGACCGATCAGCCCGGAACGCGCGATTCGCCTTTCGTCACGCACGATCTCGGCCCATCCTCGGAAGCGGGTGTTTGCCAGCCGGTCGGCGGCAATGTAGATGACGTAGCCGCGCGGGTCGGATTCGGTTTGGCCTTTCGACGCGAGGCCCATCCACGGTGAGGCAGTTCGATGAATCGAATGTAAGGGTGTCACCGGCGCGCGGGATTCGACGCGCTCGGGTACGGCATGCGCGGAATTGTCGGGATTGGGGAGTTGCCGCGCGATATCCCTGAATGTGTCCGCCGTTTCGCCTGACTGCCATGTCTCGCGCGATGTTTGCCACGACGCCTGATCTCGCCAGAACACCCGGCGAAAACCTGCGTCCCGAGTCTGGCGGTCGATGCCGCGCGTCAGGGCGTCGCGGCGTTCCAGTGTCAGTTGCGGACCGCACCGAAACTTGCGTCCGGTGCTTGAAAGAATCTGGTACATCTCCGCGAGAGCGCCGCTCGAACGCCACGCCTCGAAGCGGTGCCGGCACGTCGGCGCCGAAGGATAGTGGCTCGGCAACATTGACCAGGAATCGCCGGTTGTCAGTACCCACAGCACGGCATTCGCCACGACACGACCCGCCGCGCGGGGCCGGCCGCGCTGCCGGGGGGGAAAACGGGGGTGGGCCCCGAGGGGGGGCGGCCGCCCCCCCACAG
>NZ_JARESO010000061.1:0-50690 GCF_046030175.1 Paraburkholderia sp. RL17-373-BIF-A | reverse complement strand
AAAGTTTCTCAGGCAAATTAATAAGGAAACCATATCTTCTCGCGCTAGCCAAACTATCTACCTCAACTTGACAAAGCCGTCGCATGCGTGGTTTTCGAGACCCAAAACGTACCCAAGAATTTCTTTTGTGCTTCGGGCCAATCCGGCAACATTTCGCGCTCAAGCGGCATCTGCTGCGCGCTTCACCGTATCGCAAACAGCTTGCAGCAAGGTTCGTTGACTGGCGCAAAATCACCCAACTCGCCCAAGATCCGTCGACCGGTTTCTAAACGATCACCACACCTGCCGGCTTTTCGTCTCACGCTCGGCAAGTTGACAACACCCATTGTTGTCGAGCGGAGCAATCTCCGCTAGCGCGCGGCCGGTGTCGAGTTTCGCTGCGGCGACCGTTCGCCACTTCGCGTGACGGCTGTGCCGCCCTACCCCTGCTTCCACCGTTTCACGATGTCCGTCTCGACGTCGAACAGGTCGAGCAGCCGCCCGACGGTATGGTCGACGATATGCTCGATTGACTGCGGGCGCGAATAGAACGCCGGGACAAGCGGCGCAACGACCGCACCCATGTCGGACAGTTGCAGCAGCGTACGCAGATGGCCGCTGTGCAGCGGCGTCTCACGCACGCCGAGCACAAGCCGGCGCCGCTCCTTCAGCACCACGTCGGCCGCGCGGCTCATCAGCGTGCCCGTTACTCCCGTCGCGATCTCGCTCATGGTCCTCACCGAACACGGCACGATCAGCATGCCCATGGTCCGAAAAGACCCTGAAGAAATCGCCGCGCCGATATCCCCGGCGGAGTACCAGACCGAAGCCAGCGCCCGTACGTCGGCGGGCTTGAAGTCGGTTTCGCAGGTCATCGTCAGTTCCGCGGCCTTGCTGAGAACGAGATGCGTCTCGATGCCCCCCTGCTTGAGCACTTCGAGTGCACGGATTCCGTATGCAATTCCCGACGCCCCCGTAATACCGACGATCATACGTCTCGCTGCTCCGTTGTTCATCGTTGTCCCATTCTAGAAACGCGTGTGCAGGCCGATACGAAACACCGCCTGGTTCGGCCCGCTCGATGGCGCAGTGGGTCCGAGCAGCCCGTTGATATTCGCCCGCGTCCCGTCGTTCGCGCGCTGCCACGTGCCCAGCGCATAGACCGAGGTGCGCTTGGACAGCGCATAGTCGGCAATTCCGGCCACTTGATTGGCGTGCTGGTCGCTCAGCGCGGCGTTGCCCTTCATGTACATGTAGCTCAGACCCAGCGACCACGCCGGCGTGATGTGATACATCGCGCCGGCAGAATACGCCGCGGCGGCGGTGCCGTTCGCGACGTTGCGCACCGTCGTGATCAGAGCTGTCATGAATACTGGCCCCCACGTATAGCGCGAGCCGAGCGCCGCGTTGCGGATCGACACGTCCGGCGCGCCCGCGGTACCCACGTGCTTGGTGTTCGTATAGGCCGCGTCGGCAGCGAAGGTGCCCTGCTGGTAGCTCACCAGAAAGCTCGATGCGTTGCCCGCGCCGATCGAACCCGCGACGTTGCCAAACCCGTACATCGCGCCGAGCCGGAAACCGCCCAGCGACGGTGTTACGTACCTCACCGAGTTGGAGATCGGCGTGCCCGTCAGGCGAGCCCAGTCGAAACTACCCGATGGGTTGCCAGGAATGGCGAGTTTTGTAAATATGCCGCCGGGATACATATAGAGGTGGCCGGAGATTTCAGCTGGCGAATCCGCCACCATGTCGCGCATAAAATCGTACTGCTGCCCGAGCGTCATGGTGCCGTAGCGGTCGTTTTCGAGGCCGAGGTAAGCCGATTTCGACCAGAGGTCTTGGCCGGAGAGAATCGACCCGGTGCCGACGACGAACTGGTCCCGCAACAGGAAGATCGTTTTCCATCCGCCACCGAGATCCTCGGTTCCGGTAATGCCCCACAAGTTAGGCGAGTTCTGCCCGTCCTTGAATTGAACCGACGAGTGCCCACCCAAGTTGCTTATGTAGGTCAATCCCACATCCATCAACCCATATATCGTCACGCTGCTTTGGGCGCTCGCATGAGTCGAAACCGCTGCGAATGCTGCCCCGCAAGCGGCCCAAATCCATTTCCTTTTCAATTGATGTCTCCATTTGCTGTATTATTTCACCCCGTAATGGGGTGTCGTGCTATTTTGATTACGCACTTTTTTCAACTGTCCTACTTATTTCGCATTGCGAATTAATATCGACCGAACGGCGGCACCGGCATGAGCCCCGCGACAGCGGGCACGCAAAACACATTCAAAGACGGGTGGAGCAGCGCCGGCAACGCAAGCGGCACGTCGTACGTCGGGTAGTACGCGACACCCGGCAGCGCTTCGCGCCGTTCGGCGCCGCCCTGACTGTGTCGAGTGCACCGGCCGTCATTGCGTGGCCGTTCCGTCGACACGATACCAATCGAGCATGCGCAGCAACGGTTCATCCGACACGCGCAACAGCAGCGCATCGCTACTGGCGTCGAGGCGGTATTCGTACCAGCTCGGTAGCGCGAGCATGTCTCCAGTGCGCCAATGGAATTCACGCCCGGCAACCCGCGTCACCCCTTCGCCTTCTATCACTGTGAAGATCCGGTTGGCCGTGCTGCGCGCGCAGCTCCATTGCGTACCGGCGGCAAGATGCAGCACCACCCGGTCGAAAGTCACGAGTTGTGGCGGCCCGAGTTCGAGTGTGCGCACGCCCGGCGCTATCTCGGCCGATTCGAGAAGCCGCGGCCGGTACTCGGCGTAAGCGAACCGCATCGGCGAACGCGCGTCGACGCGCTCGGCCCTTTCGAGCGTGTCGGGATGGACCTCGAAGAACATCGGACCGAGATGCTGGACGAGCGGCGCGTCGAGAAAATCGATCCAGTAGCCCTCTTGGTCCGATTCGCTGAGATGGCCGTGATAACAGCCATTCGGCGTCAGCAGGATATCCCCGGCCAGCATCGGAATCTTCACGCCGTCGACGACCGTGTACATGTTCGGCGCGCCCTCGAGCACGATGCGCATGGCGTTGGGCGTATGCCGGTGGCTGCGCGCCGCTTCATGCCCCTTGATCATCTGGTACGCGCCGACGAGCGTGCGCACCGTCGCGTAATCGTTGCCCGGAATCGGATTGGCCATGATCAGATTGCGGCGCTCGGCCCATTCGGTGCCGACAAGGCGCCCTGCGGCATGCAACGCGGCTCGCGCATCGCGATAGCGCCAATGCGCGGGCACGAACACCTGCTTAGGCTGCGGATACAGCGAAGGCGTCGGCTTGGCCCATCCGTTCTTCATCTGCACATGTTCGAGCAGTTCGTGCAGTGCGGGCAGATCCTGCGCTGAAGCGAAATCGACTTCGGCGTGTTCGGTTTGCGACATCGGAATCATCCTTTGGGTTGAAAGCGGAAGGCGGCCCGCGCGGTTCGATCGACGGGGACTCACAGCGCATCGACCGGCACTGCCGCAGCGACCGGCCGCTGCTCGATCACGTAGCAGATCAGGGTTTGGCTCTGCTCTCCGTGAATTCGCACTGCAAATTTCAATCTGTGGAGCAAATTATATCGATTCCGTTTGACGTGTCAATTCGTTTGAGTGAAATCCCCTACGCATCAATTGAACAAAGCGCGGCCGATGCAGGGGCCGGCGCGGCCTCGACGGTGCGCGGAAAAGTCGAATTCACCTTGCGAGTAAGCTATCCTCTATGTGAATATCTGATTTGCCCGCGCCGGGCACACGACAGGCTTGCCGCGGCACGTTTTTTTCATCGAAGTTCCATGGGAAGCCCATGAGCCAACAAATCCTGATCGAATCGCGCGGTCCGCCACTGCAAATCACCGCCGCCGCGATAACAAGCATCGACGCCAAGCGCGACGTCGAGGCGCGGGCTGCCTATAATTCGGCACCATAAAAAAGACATGCCACCGAAGGTGGTCACCCGTGCCGCACTCCGCCATCGACGAGCGGCCTGCGCTCGACAAGGTTCGCGCATAACAGGATTGCCAAATTGACAGAACGAAAACCAGCCAAAAAAACAACCGCCAAGACGAAGAGCGACGTCGCCCCGGAAAAAGACCGCCAGTTTGTGACCGCGTTGGCGAGAGGTCTCGACGTGCTGCGCTGCTTCACACGCACGACGCCGGCGTTAGGCACCGCCGATATTGCGCGTCTGACCGGCCTCGCGCAGCCGACCGTGTGGCGGCTTTGCTACACGCTGATCCAGGAAGGCTATCTGGTGCAGACCGACCGCGGCGGCAGGCTGCGCCCGGGCATTTCCGTGCTCGGCCTGGGGCAGGCGGCGATCGCCAGCATGCCGATCGCCGAACTCGCGCGTGCCGACATGCAGGAACTCGCGAGCCGCTATCAATGCGCCGTCTCTCTCGGCATGCGCGACGGGCATTACATGGTGTACACGCAGCGCATGCAGGGCTCGCAGATCATCCTGCGCGATCTCGAAGTCGGCTCCCGTGTGCCGCTGTCATCGTCGGCGACCGGCTGGGCCTATCTTGCCGGCTTGCCCGAAGACGAGCGCGAGAAGGTCTTCAAGGAGCTTCAGGAACTCGACAAGAAGCGCTGGCCGACCCTGCTGCCCAAAATCAAGCAATCGATCGCCCAGTACAAGCGCACGGGCTATATCGTCAACAAGGGGTCGCTGCACGCGCAGATCAATGCGGTCGCGGTGCCGATCCTGTCGCCGGACGGCAACGTGCTGCTATCGCTCAGCGCGGGCGGCATCAGTGTCGTGTTCGACGACGAAACGCTCGCCAAGGTCGGCAATGAACTGAAGCGGCTCGCCGTGCGATTTGCGTCGGCGATGGACGCGATGAAATGAGCGCCGGCGTTTCGCCCGGGCGTCGACACCAGCACCGCGGCGGCCGGCCTGGCCGTGCCGCCGCGGTGCTTCATTGCTGTGCCGCGAGCTCGCTGACGGTGTCGTTAAAGCGTTGAAAAAAGACGGCGACTAACTTGTTCGCCACCGACGCAACGAGCCGCGCGCCGATCTGCGCGAGCTTGCCGCCGACTTCCGCGTCGGCAACATACGACAGTACCGTCTCCTCGCCGGCATCACTGAGCGCCACCTCGGCGTTCATCTTGCCGAAGCCGGCGATCCCGCCCTCGCCTTGGCCGGCGATCCGGTATCCCTCCGGCTCGACCCGGTTGGACAGCTTCAGGTTGCCCTTGAAGTTCGCCTTGACCGGACCGACCGAAACGGTGACCGTCGCGAGAAACTCATCGTCGCTTGCCGCGGTGAACGACTGGCAACCCGGCACGCAGTTCTGCAGCACCTCCGGGTCGTTCAGGCATTTCCACACAAGGCTACGCGGCGCCTTGATCGTTTGTGATCCCTTGAAATCCATGTCGGGCTCCTGCCTCAGGAAAATTGCCTAGCGGACGTCCAGCGTCATTTCTCCGACGTGGTCGATGGCGATGCGCATACGATCGCCCGGTTGGACAGGGCCGACGCCGGCCGGCGTGCCGGCCGCGATGATGTCGCCGGGATACAGCGTGGCGACACGAGAGATCAGCTCGATCATGCCGGGAATATCGACGATGAGATCCTTCGTGTTCGAGTCCTGCCGCAGTTCATCGTTGACCCACAGGCGGGTCTGCAGATTGCCCGGGTCCGGCACCTCGTCCGCGGTGACGATCCACGGTCCAAACGGGCAAAATGTGTCGTACGACTTGCGCATCACGCGTTCTTCCTTGCCGCGCACCACCATGTCGATCAGGCATGCATAGCCGAAAATGTGCTTGTACGCGTCCGCGCGGCTCACGTTGCGGCCGCCCTTGCCGATCACGATGCCGAGTTCGCACTCGTGATGAATTTCGCGGCCGGGAAGATCGGGCAGCACGACGGCGTCGTTTGGACCCGAGAGCGACGAATTGGCCTTGAGAAAAAATCCATTCAGGTCGGCGCGATTGACCGACTTCATTTCGGCGCCGTGCGCGACGTAGTTAACCGGCAGCGCGAGCAGCTTGTTCGGCCATTCGATCGGCACGAGCAGACGCACGGCAGCGAAATCGATGCGGCGAGTCTTCGGATGGTCGAGCACGGCCGGCGCCGACTCGCACAACTGGCGGATCACCTGCACCATCTGCACCGGCGGCCACATTTTCGTGTCGATGCCCAGCGCGTCGGTAATGTCGAAGCTTTCCTGACCGGATTGCATGCCAATCCGGCCGTCGTCAAAGCGAAACAGTTTCATCGTTCTTCCTTCGTCTTTCCAGAAATCGTTGCGAGAAGCGCGGCCGGGTCGGTCGGAAGCGCGTCGCCGCGCCATGCGACGTGTCCGTCGGGACGCACCAGCACGTGGCGCTTTTCATAGAGCGCGGCCACGGCCGGTTCGTCGAGCGTGTGCAATGCGAGTGGCACGCGGGCCTCGCGCGCCGCGTCGGCGAAGCGCTGCAGCCCATCGTCGGCGATAAAGCTCACCAGCACATAGCCGCGGCCGAACAGGTCGAGCGTCGAGCGGCCGTCGGCGAGCCACGCATGCGGGGCGCGGCAGCCGGGGCGCGTCGTGGCCCGGTAATTGACGCCGTCGTTGTACTCGGCGGCGATCTGCTCGCGGTCCTCGTACTCCGGATAGACGCAGACCGGCGAGTCGACATAGCGGTTGCCGAGATGCATGTTCAGCGAGAACCACTCGCGTTTCAGGCCCTCGCCGAGGGCTTCACCCACACTGCGCCGCTCGGCCTCGCCGATCGCGCTGTCTTCCTCGAGCCGGCTGCTGTTGGCCACCCGCTTCATCGTTTCAAGGTTGCCGGTCGAAAAGCGCGTGATGCGCTCGGCGATCGGCTTGCGCTCCGTCTCGTAGGCATCGAACAGGGCCGGTCCGCCCCACCCTTGCAGCGCGGCGTCGAGCTTCCACGACAAGTCGACTGCATCGCCAATCCCGGTGTTCATGCCGAGGCCGCCGGTCGGCGAGGTCAGATGGCAGGCATCGCCGCAGATGAACACGCGCCCGCGGCGGTAGCGCTCGGCGACCAGCTCCTCGCGGGTCCAGTTCAGCACGCTGAGGATCTCCGGCTCGAATGAACGCCCCAGCGCCCGACAGGCGAAGCGTTTCAGTTCATCGTGGGTATAGCGCGTGCGCTCGTCTGCGTTGCCGACGATCGACATGCGCCAGCAGTCATTGCCATTGATCGCAACGATGGTCGCCCAGACACCCGTGCCGTCGACGAACATATACCGGTAGCCTGGCGCCTTGTCGTGCAGGCGGTTCAATTCCGGACAACGGAAGATCATGTTGGTCGTGTAGGTCAGCACGCCCTTGCCTTTCATGCCGATGCCGAGCTGCTCGCGCACGCTGCTCCTGCCGCCGTCGCAGCCCACCAGGTATCGCGCGCGGATTCCGAACGCGTGGTTGTCGGACTGCCGCACGATTTTCGCGGTCACGCCGTCGCCGTCTTCATCGAACGAAACATATTCGTGCTGGTAGAGCAACCGTATGCCCGGCTGAGCCTCGGCGAAGTTCCGCAGGATCGGATCGAACATGTTCTGCGGGCAGCGCTCGCGTTTCTGCGGACTCTCGGGAGGCGGCAGCTCTGCCCGCATCGACGGCATCGCCTGGCGGCCCAGCTCGTAGCCATTGAGGGTCGTCAGATAGACGTTGTCCTGCGGATAGTCGCGATCGTAGGGGCTTGCCTCCACGTCGCCGACGATTCCCCAACGGCGGCAGAACTCCATCGTACGGATTCCGACGAGGTCCATCTTCGGCTGGAAGACCGAGCCGTCACCGCGATCGACGACGATGCATTGGCGGCCTCGCGAGCCGAGGTCGCCGGCCAGCGCCAGTCCGACCGGTCCGGCGCCAATCACCAAAATTTCGCATTCCAATAAGTCTGGTTTGGCTGTCATGTGTGTTTGATTTGTCATTGCGTCGGCTTCGCCTGTTGCCCGACTGGCGAATGCCGTTATCTGAGCCGGGGTTGTTTGCCTGCGCTAACCGCGTTTGCGGCCTGACAGGCGACGAACATCCTTCCTCTTAACTGGGCAATCGCACATACATTTCGCGATCCTTATCGTCACCGGTGATCCTCCTTAAAGATGGCGTGCATTAATTCATAAGCCGTGGTCGCGGCAGGGAGCAGCCGTGCCGCGTGCCGCTTTCAGCACGTAACGCCCCTTGTCGCCCCGGCTCATGACGTCGTTGTTTTCGCTTACGTTTATTTGCTGTGCGAATATCTATTTGCAAATAGTCTATCGGTGACTCTTTACGCTGTCAACACGTCGCGGAGCGGTCTGGCAACGACCCATTATCTGGATGCAACGGAATTGGGATAGCGTCGCTCGCAATGCTCGCAATGCCGCACGCAGCGAGTCCGCGATGGCGACTCCACCTCCCATTGACAGTGCCGCCCCCTCGCCCGTACTATTTGCTATGCGTTTTGTTATCCGCTTTGCAAATTAACACGACGCGACAAGGCAACCTGAGACTTAACAGCGACGAACAATAGCGGCGGCCTTGGCGGAGCTTCAATCGTTCCGCTGCCAGTTGGGTTCTGGGTTATTCCAATGACGTCGCACTTCGGAGGAGCACATGCCTCGCATTACCCTAACGGTGAACGGACAGCCGTCATCGGCTGAGGTCGAGGGCAGAACATTGCTGGTCGAGCTGCTGCGCGACAAGCTCGGTCTAACCGGCACGCATGTCGGATGCGATACCAGTCAATGTGGCTGCTGTGTCGTGCAGCTGGACGGCAAATCGATCAAGTCGTGCACGTTCCTGGCCGTTCAGGCCGATGGCGCCACGATTACGACCATCGAGGGGCTGAGCGCGCCGGACGGTACGCTGCATCCGATGCAGGAGATGTTTCGCAAGCACCACGCGTTGCAGTGTGGATTCTGTACGCCTGGCATGATGATGAGCGCGATCAACCTGGTGGAAACTCATCCGGATGGCCTCACGACGAAGCAGATCCGCCATGCGATGGAGGGCAATCTTTGCCGCTGCACCGGGTATCACAACATCGTCAGAGCGGTCGAGGCCGCGTGGCCGCTGATGCACGCTGACGCGGCGCGGGCCGCGAAATAGCCGGAGGCAGATGATATGTACGACTTCGAATATGTGAAGCCATCCGCGCTCGAAGAGGCGGTCAGAATTCTGTCGGAAGACGACGCGGCCAAGGCGATCGCCGGCGGCATGACCTTCATCCCCGTGCTGAAGCAGCGCTTCAGCCAACCCTCCGTCGTGGTGGATCTTAGCGGCCTTGGCCTGTCCTACATCCGCCGCGAAGATGACACGCTAGTAATCGGCGCGATGACGCCGCACGGCGTGGTGGCGGCCTCGCCGATCGTCCAGCAAGCCATTCCGGCCCTCGCTTATCTCGCCGGCCATATCGGCGATCGCCAGGTGCGATACCGCGGCACCATCAGCGGTTCTCTGGCCAACAACGATCCTTCTGCGTGCTACCCGTCCGCCGTGCTCGCGCTGGATGCCATTATCAAAACCGACCGGCGCGAGATTGCCGCCGACGATTATTTCCAGGGCATGTTCACCACCGCGCTCGAACCGGGCGAATTGATCACCGAGATCCGGTTACCGGTGGCGGAGTGCGCCGCGTATGTGAAATTCCCGAACCCGGCATCGCGCTACGCGACGGTCGGCGTATTCGTGGCGAAAACGGCGGCAGGTGTACGCGTTGCCGTGACCGGCGCCGGCCAGGATGGCGTCTTTCGCCATCGCGCCTTTGAGGAAGCGCTAGACAAATCGTTCAGCTCGTCATCCCTCGACGGGATCGAGACCCCGGTCGACATGATGAACAGCGACATTCACTCGGGCGCGGCCTATCGCGCGCATCTCGTTGGTGTGATTGCGAGACGCGCCGTCGATATCGCAAGCGCCTAAGGTGACTTCGTAGCGTCCTTGCGGTGGGCTTCACGAACGCCCTTAAGGGCCGCTCCGCGAGGCCGACCCACACGTCAGGATGCGCCCGTGAAACCCAGCGTTTTGCGCAGCATCGTCAGCGTTTCCGCGCCCGCCTCGACGGCAGCTTCCGGATGATGCCGGTCGGTTCGCGCCGGATTGAAGAAGCCATGCTTCGCCTCCGGATAGAGGCGCACATCCACCCGCGGGTTAGGCCTCGAAGCCGCTTCGATCCGGTCGACGAGCGTGATCGGTATTTGTGCGTCCTGCCCGCCGAAATGAAGCATGAGACGCGATTTAGCCGCCGCGATCTCGTCAACGTAATCGCTCAGTTGCACGCCGTAGAAGGAGACGCCGCCATCGATCTCGCCCCGCGCACCCAGCAGCGTTGCGAGCTTGCCGCCGATGCAGAAGCCGATGGCGCCGACCCGGTGCTGTTCGCCGGACCGCTGCTTCAACCTGGCGATCAGCCGGCCAATGTCGGCGAGACCCAGCTCAGTATCGAAATCGCGCATGATCTGTGCGGCCCGGCCGCGGTCCGGCTCGACATAGCCGAGCGAGATGCGCGGCTCGACGCGCCAGAACAGGTCTGGGATCAGCACCTCGAAACCTTCACGGGCAAGCATCCCGCCGACGTCGCGCATCGCCTCGTTCACGCCGAAAATTTCGTGCAGCACGATGACGGTCGGCGCCGCCGCCTCGCCCGCCGCCGCGATGCGGTAAGCCTGCATGCCGAAATCATCCGTGCCCGGCAGCGCAATCCATTCGCTCTGCACGATTTATTCTCCTTCCTTGTTTGCATCATGCTTGCCGCTGCAGCAGCTGCAGGTCGCCGCGCCGGCAAGCTTGACGCGATTGGTCCAGTATTCCCATGCCCGGGTATAGGCGGGAGAGTCGACGGGGGTCTTGAGGCGCACGGCGATTTCGCCCGGCGACAAAGGCTTTATCTCGCCGCCGAGGCTCAGTGCCGCCAGCATCACGCGAGCGTTGAGTGGAAGGTAGATAGCAGACTTCACCGCTTCGACCAGTGTGCGGCCGACGACAGTGAAGCCGTGCCCTCGCATCAGCGTGACGCTGTTATCGGCCAGCGTGCGCGCAAGGTCGTTCGCCTGTGCGATGCTTTCGACCAGAATGTTCGTGTCGCCGAAGTTGTCGCGGATGTCCCAGACTGGCACGTGCTCACCGATACCCGACGCGGTGTTGAGCACTGGCTGCAACGGCCGGGTGCTGATAGTGAAAGGCAGCACGTCGGCGGCGTGACTATGGATGACGGCATGCACGTCGGGCCGGGCCGCATAGACGCCCGCATGAATGAAGCGCTCGAGATACGGCTTCTTGCCGCCGGGCACGACCGGTTCGCCGTCGAAGCCGAATTCGAGAATGTCGTCGGCCTTAACGAATTCGGGGCTGCGCGAGCAGGAGAGCAGGAAGCGCTGAGGATTCTCCGGGTGCCGGATGCTGACATGACCGTAAGCATCCACGATGTTTTCATTGGCGAGAATGTGATTAGCCATCACCAGGTCCTGTATCGCCGCGTTCAGTACATTCATAGGTTGTCCTCTTAATTTGCATTGCAAATATAAAAACGCACAGCAAATAGTACGGTGAGGCCGGCTCCGCTGTCAACGGCATGCCGCCGGTGCTTACCTACAATCTGCATGACGCACATGCATGACCCGCAGCGTGACCCGCGAAACATTAGTTTCGCGTTGACAGTCTCAAGGCACGTCCTTAAAATTCACTATGCGCATCACATTTCGCTTAGCGAATTACAGATGTCAGGTCGACTGTGGCAGGTTTTAGCCGCAGCGGATTAACAAAGCCGATAAAACGCACGCATCTGAATGCAGCGTAAGGAGACACGGCATGGCTGACCCGATCAACGTCGTCGAGATCATTGACGGTCAAAAAATCAGCTGGTTGCAGATACGCGTCGCCCTGTTGGGCGCCATCACGTTGATGCTCGACGGTTTCGACAACCAGATGATTGGATATGTAGCGCCCGCCCTGAAGTCGGCGTGGCATCTCGGTGCCGGCGCGCTTGGTCCGGTATTCAGCGCCGGCGTATTCGGCGTCGGCCTCGGTAGCATCCTTATCGGTCCGTTCGGCGATCGCTACGGCCGGGTGAAGACCCTGCTGTTCACCGTGCTGTGCTTCGCCGTGTTCTCTCTTCTGCTGGCCCAGTCAACCACCATCTCCGAACTCGCGGTGCTGCGTTTCTGCATCGGCCTCATGCTCGGCGCGGTGATTCCGCTCGTGGTCGTGCTCTGCAATGAATACGCGCCGCTCAGGCATCGTGCCAAGATGGTCACCATCATGACTTGCGGCTATGCGGTCGGCGCCGCGTCGGGCGGATTCCTCTCCCTTCATATGGTGCCGCGTTTTGGCTGGAGCTCGGTTTTTTACGTGGGCGCGGCGCTGCCGCTGCTGCTTGGCCTTGCGCTACGGCTCTGGATGCCCGAATCGATCCGCTTCCTCACGCTGCGCAACGATACGGCGCGCGTCGCCGCCATCATGCGCAAGATCGCCCCCTCGCTGGCTTTCCCCGCCGACGCGCACTTTATGATGTTGACGACCGGCCGCGACACCGGAAAGAATGGCGCCT
Organism: Paraburkholderia sp. RL17-373-BIF-A; assembly: GCF_046030175.1. Taxonomy (NCBI): domain Bacteria; kingdom Pseudomonadati; phylum Pseudomonadota; class Betaproteobacteria; order Burkholderiales; family Burkholderiaceae; genus Paraburkholderia; species Paraburkholderia sp. RL17-373-BIF-A. The sequence goes on along the minus strand of NZ_JARESO010000061.1, from coordinate 38,238 downwards.
TCTCACATGTGCGGGAGCTGTTCACGGAAAACCGCACCCGTATCACGCTGTTGCTGTGGACTTGCCTGTTCATGAACCTGGTCGTACTGAATTTCATGAACAACTGGCTGCCGAGCCTGGTGGTCCAGACCGGCTTGCCAGTGCCGCAGGCGCTGCGCACGGCCACCATGCTGCAATTCGGCGGCTTCATCGGCATAGCGCTGATGGGGATTTTCGCCGACCGGTTCGGCTACTACAAAGTTCTGGCGACCGTCTTCGCGATGGGCTGCGCCGGGATCGCGCTGATCAGCCGGGCGGGCACGTCGCAAATCGGCCTGATGGTCACCATCTTTCTCGGCGGCTTCGCCGTGATCGGGTCGCAGATGACGCTCGGCGCGCTGTCCGCGACGCTTTATCCCACCCGTATCCGCGCAACCGGGTCCAGCTGGGCGTTCGGTGTTGCCCGCCTGCTGTCGGTGATCGGTCCGTTCCTGGGCGGCCTGATGATCGCCAACCACTGGCCGCTCGCCACCATCTTCTATTGTGCGGCCCTGCCGATGCTGTTCGCGATGGCGGCCGTGCTGCTGATGATGCGCACCCCGCAGCCGCCGAGCACCCGGCAGGATGCGCGAATCCAGACGAGCCGAGGATTGTCGTGAACCAGTCTCAGCCACCCCATGACGGCATCGGCCAACCGGTACCGCGCCGCGAAGATCTGCGGCTGGTACAGGGTCAAGGTTGCTATAGCAACGACCTCAACCTGCCCGGCCAGGCCCATGCCTATTTCATTCGTTCTCCTCATGCCCATGCGCGGATTGAGTCGATCGACGCGTCAGCCGCGCTGGCGCTCGACGGGGTCATCGCCGTTCTGACCGGCAAGGATGTCGAGGCGGATGGATTGAAGTCGCTGCCGCACCGGCCGGTGCTGGGACACGAGGCGGACGTCAAACTCTCCAATACCGACGGCTCGGCGAAGTTCATTTCGCCCCATCTGCCGCTGCCGGCAGACCGGGCGCGCTTCGTCGGTGAGGCGGTGGCGATCGTTGTCGCCGAGACGGTGACGATCGCCAAAGATGCCGCCGAACTCGTCGCTATCGATTACGAGGCGCTGACCGCGGTGACCGCCACGCTGGCGGCCGCCGCGCCGGACGCGCCGCGCGTGTGGGATGAGCACGCCAATATCGCCCTCGATGCCCGGATCGGCGATACCGAGGCAACGGATGCCGCCTTCGCCCGCGCCGCCCATGTCACCTCGATCAAGACGTGGATTCAGCGGCTGACCGGCGTGCCCATGGAGCCGCGCGCCGCCCTCGGCAGCCACGATGCGCAGACGGGCCGCTATACGCTGTTCGCCGGCAGCGGCAACGTGGTCCGGCAGAAGCGGGAACTCGCCCACATTCTCGGTATCGAGGAATCGATGGTGCGCGTGGTCGCGCGCGACGTCGGGGGTAATTTCGGCACCCGCAATGCGTTCTACCCGGAGTTCGCCGTGCTAGCCTGGGCCTCGCGGCGCATCGGGCGACCGGTGCACTGGAACTGCGAGCGCCAGGAGGCGTTCCTGAGCGACTATCAGGGACGCGATCTTTATGTCGAGGCGGAGCTGGCGCTCGACGAGGATGGGCGGTTCCTCGCGATGCGCGGCTACAACCTGAGCAACGTCGGCGCCCACACGGTTTCCTTCGTACCGCTGACCAAAGGCATCGGCCTGATGAGCAGTGTCTACGACATACCGTGCGCCAGTTTTCGCGGGTGCGCGGTCAACAGCAACACGCCGTCGACCAACTCCTACCGCAGCGCCGGCCGCCCGGAGGCGATGTTCGTCATGGAACGGCTGATCGACATGGCCGCATGCGAGCACGGCTTCGATCGGGTCGAACTGCGCCGGCGCAATCTGATCCAGCCGGACCGCTTCCCGTACGCCAATCCGCTCGGCCTGACCTATGACAGCGGTGCGTATCCGCAGGTCATGGAGCGCGCGCTGGAACTTGGCAACTGGCACACGTTCCCGCAACGCCGGACCGAAGCGCGCCGGCGCGGCAAATATCGCGGCATCGGCGTGGCCAACTACGTCGAAATCACCTCCGGCATGCCGCGCGAACGCGCCGAAGTCACGGTGCTGCCGAGCGAGCGTGTCGACGTGGTGATCGGCACGCTGTCGAGCGGCCAGGGTCACGAGACGAGCTTCGCCCAGTTGATCGTGGAATGGTTCAAGGTGCCCATCGGCCAGGTGCGCATCGTCACCGGCGACACCGACATCGTGCAGGGCGGCGGCGGCTCCCATTCCGGGCGCTCGATGCGTCTGGCCGGCATCGTGATCGGCAAGGCCAGCGAGGCGTTGCTCGGCCAGGCGACGCGCATCGCCGCCCATCTGCTGAAACTGGATAGTCCCGCCGCCGTGCGGTTCGAGAACGGCCGCTTCGGCGCGCCCGGCACCCCGGCTACTTTTGACATCTTCGAGATCGCCGCCGCGGCCGCCGACCCCGCCGCGCTGCTGCCCGACGATGTGCGCGGCCCGCTCGCCGCCGTATCCGACGAGACCGTGCAGGTTGCCGGCTACCCGTTCGGCAGCCATGTCTGCGAGGTCGAGGTGGATGCCGATACGGGCACGGTCGAGCTGATCGATTACATCGCTGTCGACGACGTGGGGCAGGCCATCAATCCATTGATCCTGCACGGCCAGGCCCACGGCGGCATCGCTCAGGGCATCGGCCAGGCGCTTCTGGAACGCTGCTACTACGAGGACGGCAGCGGCCAGTTGCTGTCGGGCTCCTTCATGGATTACGCGATTCCGCGCGCCTCCGACCTGCCCGACTTCATCACGGAGATCAGCGAAACGCCCTCGCCGACCAATCCGCTCGGCGTGCGCGCCGGCGGCGAAGGTGGCACGACGCCGGCGCTCGGGGTGGTCATCAACGCCCTCGTCGACGCGCTGGCCGAGTTTGGCGTGACGCATATCGACATGCCGGCGACACCCGAGCGGGTGTGGCAGGCGATTCAGGATGCGCGCCAGCGCGGCCATACCCCAGACTAACGAGAGCCTACCCATGAACGGCACCATCATTCGACAACTGCACGGGCGTTGCCTCGAACTGACCATCGACAACCCGGCGCACGACAACGCCGTCTCCGACGACATGGCCCGGGAGCTGGCCGATCTGCTCGATGCGGCGGCGGACGAGGCGGACCTCGTCGTGCTGCGCGGCGCCGGCGCGGATTTCTGCAGCGGCCGGATGTCGATGGGCAAGCGCAGCGGCACCCAACCGCAGGCGCTCGACCGGCGCCGCAAAACCGAAGTGATCTTTCGCTGCTACGACGCGTTCCGCGCCACGCCGGTGCCGGTGATCGGCGTGGTCCGCGGCCGCGCGCACGGTTTCGGCTGCGCGATCGCGGCGCTGTGCGACATCACGCTGGCGGCCAGCACGGCGAGCTTCCAGATTCCCGAAATGGCCCACAACATCCTGCCAACCATGGTGATGTCGGCATTGATCGATCGCATGCCGGCGAAGGAACTGGCCTATCTGGTCTATTCGACCCGGGAGATCGACGCCGCCGCCGCGCAGGCCTATGGCCTAGTCAGCGAGGTGGTGCCCGACGCCGGGCTCGATGCGGCGTTCGAGGCGCTCAGGAGCGCGATGCTGAACATGCCGCGGCCAGCGCTATGCGGCGTCAAGGAATATCTGCGCTCGGCGCCGGACATGAGCATCCGTGGCGCGGTGGACTTCGCCCAGAACCTGCACGCGACCGTCAACTCTTCAAACGAAATGCTCAAGCAGAAAGACTAACGAAACCAGGACGAACCATGAGTAACAACGACACCCCCTTCGACTTCGACAAATTCCGCCTGCGTCGCTTCGTCGAGAAGCTGATCGATGCCGGTGAAGTCGCGATCCATGAAGATCCCGTTTCGCTCGCCGATCTGAGCGCGCGGATCGACGAAACGCCGAAGGCGTCGCTCTTCAGGCGGGTCGGGCAGGAGAAGTTCGAAATGATCGCCGCCGTTTCGGGCAGCCGCAAACGGCTGGCGATGGCGTTCGGCGTCGAGGAAAGCGAGCTCATTGCCGAATACACGCGGCGCATGGCCAATCCGCAGACGGTCGTCGAGGTGTCGTCGGAACAGGCGCCGGTGCACCAGATCGTCCAGACCGGCGACGACATCGACCTCATGAAGCTGCCGTTTCACCTTCAGCACGAATATGACGGCGCGCCGTACATCTCATCGGGCATCGACTACAGCGTCGACCCCGTCACCGGCCGGACCAACGTCGGCTGCCGGCGCCTGATGTTCCGCAGCAGGAACACCATGCGCGCCAATCTCTCCCAGCCGTCCGATCTGAAGCGCGTGTACCTCGCCTGCGTGGAACGCGGCGAAAAGCTGCCGGCCAGCTTCGCGATCGGCTCGCATCCGTTGGATTATCTGGCGGCCGGCCAACGAATTCCGGTCGACGAATTCGGCCTCGTCGGCACGCTGCGCGGCGAGCCGGTGCCGATGGTTCGCGGCCTGACCAACGGCGTGCTGGCGCCGGCGGACGCGGAAATGATCGTCGAGGGCTATTTCGACGAGCTGGGGTATAGCGAGAAAGAAGGCCCCTACGGCGAGTTCTACGGCTACTACGGGCCCGTGCACATGGACCCGGTGTTCCACGTCACGGCGATTACGATGCGCAACGACGTGCTGCACCAGACCGTGCGCCACAGCGGCCGTCATCTCAGCTGGACCGAATCGGCGAATCTGGGCGGCCTCAATTCGGAACTCCAGATGTGGCGTGTGCTGCGCGCGGCGAATATCGAGCCGACCGCGATCTGCGCCGTGCCGGGCACCAATGGACGCCAAAGCGCGCGCGTTGCGCTCAAGCGCGGCACGCCCGGTCAGGCGCGGCTGGCTATCTCCGCGCTCGCCGCCATTCCCCGGCTCAAATACATCTACGTGACCGATGACGACGTCGACGTGTTCTCGAACGAGCAGGTTGAATGGGCGATGTCGACGCGCTTTCGCAGCGACCGGGACATCGTCGTGCTGGAGGGCTTCGCCCCCTTCTACATGGACCCCACGACCGGCGACCACGGCAACATCGCCAAGGTGGGTTTCGATTTGACCGCCCCCTACGGCCGGCCCGAGACAATCGAGAGCCGGCGCGCCTTGGCACCTCGCTTCGCCGCTTCCTCGGCGGAGCGGCGTTTCGGCAGCGTTCGCGAGGCGCTGGCAGCCGGTCCGTTATTCTTCATGGAACTGATCGTGGCGCTCGGCAGCACGGACGGCCGCGAAATTGCGCTCGAACTCGAGGCACTGAATCAGGCAGGCGTCTTGTGCCGTCTGCGCGATGGCGAATGGGCGCTGCAAGAGAGTGCCGATAAAAAGTAGCCGCAACGCTGGACGGCCGCCCGATATAGACACCGCCATCGTATACCGGCTGTCCGCGTGCGGCTGAACCGAAGCGTGGGAGCGCCTGCACCGCCGTGCATTGGCCGGTCTGCACCGAGGCGGCAACGCGGACAACTCGTCCCAGATGCTCTCGATCAGATCCATCCGGCCGTCGCGATCGGTGACGGCAACCAGTTCCGCAGGGACGCAACTGGTTGCGGGTTTCGATCAGGCTGCTTCGCGCAACAGCGGCGATTCATTGCGATTGCCCGGGGCCGACACGAACGGTGCGATCACGTTGCAGTTGCGGTCACACAGGGCAACGACCTTGCAGCCCTTGACCTTCTTGTGGCCGCTGAAGCCGAAGTTGTTGCCTCCCTTCTTCGCGGCGCTCGTAGTACCATCGCCATGGGATCTGTCGCGATAAGGCGGAAGAGCGAATCATCGTTAGGATATTGAGGATTACTTATGCTGCCAGCGAGTAGAATTGCTCAGCGCGACTGCGCTCGGTGCAATTGTCTTTCATTTGACCCTTGGCGATCATATGCGCAAGCTCGATGCCGCTTAACAGGATGCGAGCGCAGCGAAAATTCTTGAAGCCCAGCATCGGACGCGTTCGCCTCTTGATAGCCCGATGGTCCTGCTCAACGATGTTATTCAAATACTTGTTCTGTCGAATCTTGATCGGGGTGTCCCATTCGGCGTTCAGCGCGTCTAGCGCGGCAAGGTTCGCGCCGCTCTTATCGATGGTCACCGTCTCGGGTTCGCCGTTTTGGTCGATCGACTTTTCAAAGTAGCGCTGCGCCGTGACCTTGTCGCGATGGCCACACAGCAGGAAATCGACTGTGTTGCCCTGCTTGTCGACCGCACGATACAAATACTTCCACTGCCCTCGGACCTTGAGTAGAGTAAGAGACAGGGCGTAGTCGAACTATTTCCCTGCCTCTCCTCTCCGAACCGGACGTGCGCCTCTCAGCGCATCCGGCTCTCCATCCAGGTGTCGCTAAAAGCGAAGACAATCTACCGCAGGAGCCAGCGAACTGCTGTTGGTCTCCATGTAGTATGTCGTCAGTCTGCTTCGCATTTCACTGATTATCAAAGGTCTTCACCTCACTGTGGTCAGTTAATCTGCCTGGCAAACCACCTGGACTGCCCCCCTTCGCCATGTGGCCGGCTTTCCCGGCCTCGGACTACTACGGAGGCTCCGCCAGCTTGCACATCATCGGGGGCACACTCCCTTGGCATCTGTGCAAACCTTCCCCAGTTCACATGCTGGACTCAATCGCACGGGCGAGGTTGCCTGTCGCAGTCTTTATCCTTGCTTGCCGCAAGTCGTCGCAGATATCACGGTCTAGCTGCGCGCTCTCCGTAATGCCCTGCGGTCGGCATACATCTCCGGCCAGCATTCGCGGCATCCGTCCGTACATGTGACCGACGCCGATCCGCGTCCTGCCTGTTAAGCGGTGTAGAAGGCAGGGGTGACGATTCAACCCACAGATGCGATTAAACAGGTTCGTGTCCCTCAACCGTCCCATGCTCAGCCTGGAGGCTCATCTTGGCGTAACCGCTTCGCCGCAAACCCCGTTTCCCACGGACTTCGTCACCTTGCCAGTGTCGGCAAGTCACCGCCGCTTCGGCTCACTCCCTCTCGCAGCAGAGGAAGGGCATGCCCCGGTACTGCGACATCAACTCCACCGGGACCTGCATTCCAGACATGCTCAAGCAGCTTCACCCCCGTACGGGCGGGCTACGCTGGCTGGGCGTACCGTACGTCTCGTCGACTCGCCACGACTGACCGGCTGCCGTGGCAAAGCGGCTCCAGCATTTGACGAACTCCGGCGTGAAGCGCTTAACCCAGCGCATGATCGTCGTATGCGCGAGCGACAGCCCGCGCTCGGACATCATCTCGACCAGGTCGCGGAAGCTGAGCTTGTAGCGAAGGTACCAGCGCACGCACAAAACGATGACCTCGCGATCGAAATGCAGACCGTCGAACAGCTTGTCGATGCTTTGCCACTTGCCCATGCCTCGCCACCCACTCGTTAAACCGCGAGCTTAAACGGTCCGCACTTCCATTTGCAACAGTACCCTCTGGAGCAGAGCAACGGGCGTTAATGGCCGAGGTCGCAAGTGCTGATCTGGCTGGGCTCCGCGGTCGTCGGCCTGCAGCGATTTCCGCACTCGACCCATAGCCGCTATTGCGACCGTGTTGGCCAAAGGTCCGCCCTCGAGCGCACAACGTACCTCTCGTACTGACCGCGTCTTTCCAGCACGCGGCAACGGACTTCTACAGGTCCGTCGTCGCGTGGCTTCATGCAGGCTGATCGAAACTGCCGGGGCTCTTGTCCGAGGCCGTCCACTGCGAAGTACGAGTTCGCTCCGCCTTCCGCAAGCCGGCCTTCAGGCCTTCCGTGTCGAAGTCCTTCGTATAGACTGGCGTGCCGGGCTGGTGACGCCAGGAGTCGTCGATACCGCCATTATCGAGGGCATCGAAACCCACTTCGTTGACGAGTTGCATCACTGCCGCCTTGGCGTCGGCGCTATCGCCCGAGACTGGCAGCGCAATCCGCCCCGGCGTGCCTTCCGGCTTGCCGAGATTGCGCAAATGATCCGCGTAGATGTTGTTGAACACCTTGATTACCGGCTGGCCGATCTGCTGCGCGACCCACGCGCTTTCCATCATCCCCGACTCGATCCCGTCGATGCGGCCATCGCGCTCGCGTGGATAATAATTGCCAGTATCGATTACAACCGTGGTTTCCGGCACGTCGTCGAACAGGCCCGCAGGCAGATCGAGCACCTTCTTTTCGGGAATCGTGACCACGATCACCGCTGCACCACGGACCACATCCGCGAGTTCGGCTGGTTTCGCGCCAGTTTCGCGGGCGACATCGGCGAGCGTATCCGGCCCGCGCGAGTTGCCGATAAGCACCTCGTGCCCATGTTCGACCCAGCGCAGCGCCAGTACCCTCCCTATATTCCCCGCGCCAATGATGCCAATTTTCATACACCCTCCTTTTCTTTCAGTTGACTACAGCGGGACGCGCGCAACGGCCATGCCCGTGCGTGTTGACCATCCCCGCGGACTCGCCATAGCCTAGCATCATCCGGGCTGAGATACTGGGCCGTCCCGTCCCGCAGGACGGGCGGCCTGGCCAAACAGCGCATCGCGGATCCAGCCTTCCAGCGGCCTGTCCATGCGCAGCTTGTAATCGCCAAAACGCTTCAGATTGTGGGTTGGATACGGTCTCAGGAACTCCAGGTCTCCGGGCCTCGGGCGAATCGAATGACTCTGGTCGACCGATACTGTTGAAAAAGTCGCCGCGGGGCTTTTTCAGTCTCCCCTCTAGAAAATCGGCCTCTCAGATCGCCCTACAAACCGCTCGCGCACGCCGGTCAAGGGTAAGAAGACCCCTGAAAACCTGGCGAGAACGACGGTCAGCGACTTTTTCAACAGTATCGACCCGCTGCCGTCATTCGACTCGCCGCTATTCCTATGACCGCTCTCGAATGCGGATTCAACCGGTCGATGCAACACAATCGGAACTGCGCGAGCAGCGGGGTCCGTTGCATCCTGCCCTGGACGAGTGGCCGTTTACGCGGGGCGCCGATATCAATAGCCACACCGAACTACAATCAGTCAACCGGTCTGAATCCGCTTCATCCGAACTCGCGTCGCACAGGTCATGGGGCGGCTATGCGTGGACCATCCGGGCTGCGTTGACAGGCTGTTCAGCCGCGCACCAGGCAGATCGGCAGTGCGCGATTGATCCGTTCGCAGCGGGGCATGGGCAACGGCCAGCACAGGAGGGACTATGCGGTCGGGAGTGAAGTCCGACGTGCGCCTGAGACGTTATGCAATCACGGCGATGGCCGTCATCGCCGGGCTGATTGTCGTCGGACGGATCACCCGCATCCTGGTCGACTGGCTGTGGTTCTCTTCGATCGGCTATGCCGGAGTTTTCTGGACCATCCTTGACGCGAGAGCGCTGCTGTTTGCCGCCGTGTTTGCAGTCTCGGCAGGCGCGATATGGCTGTCGGGGATTTTGGCGCATCGTTACGCGAGGGGCGTCGATACCTGGCGAGTGGAAGCAGCCGGTCCATCTGGTGCGACGGAAGTCACCGGCGATCTGGCCGAACTGGTCGCGCCGCGCATTCCCTGGCGCTCCAGTATTGCCTGCGCCGCGGTCGTCTTTGGGCTGGTTATCGCCGCCAGCCAAATCTCGAGCTGGGACATCGCGCTTCGCTTCATTTATCAGGTGCCGGTTGGCGAGCGCGATCCAATCTTCGAGAGGGACATCAGCTTTTATCTCTTCTCGCTCCCCGCGTATATCGCGCTCAAGAACTGGCTGCTGCGACTGCTCTTCTGCAGCGCGATCGTGGCAGGTGCTGTCTACGGGTTGCGCGGTGACATCGCGCTGGAACGGCCACCACGAACGCTCTCGCCCGCCGCCATCACTCATGGTTCGGCACTGCTCGGCTTGTTCTTTGCGGTGAAGGCCTGGTCGTGGTGGCTCGACCGCTTTCTGCTGCTCTATGGCGACAACGGCGTCGTGGTCGGCGCCAGCTATACCGATGTCCACGTCGAGTTGCCGGTCCTGTGGATGCTTGTCGGTCTTGCCGCGGCCTCATCCGTCGCCCTTTGGATCAACATGCGCCGGCGGAGCTACCGGCTGCCTGCCGTTCTCGCGCTGCTCGTATTCGGCAGTGCGTTTGTGTTCGCTGTGATCTATCCGTCGCTGTTTCAGCGCTTCTATGTCAAGCCGAGCGAACTGGGACTGGAAACACCCTATATCGAGCACACTATCGCGCTGACGCGACAGGCTTACGGCCTCGCAAAGATTGAGGTTAAACCGTTTGAGGCCAGGCAGGGACTGACTCTCGACTCGCTGCAGGCCAATCGCGCGACCATCGACAACATCCGGCTATGGGATGTGCAACCGTTGATGGATACCTACGCACAGTTGCAGGAGATCAGGACTTACTACAAATTTCTCTCGGTGGACATCGACCGCTATCAGCTTGACGCCGGATACAGGCAGGTGGTGCTGTCGGCGCGTGAACTGGACCCGGCGATGCTTCCGCCTAACGCCCAAACCTGGGTGAACCTGCGCCTCATCTTCACTCACGGCATCGGCGTCGTGATGTCGCCGGTCACCGAGAAATCCACCGAAGGCTTACCCTCCTTCTATCTGCGAGATATTCCGCCCGTCTCCAACGGCGGCCCGGCCATTCGCGAACCACGTCTCTATTTCAGTGAAGGCCGGCAGGACTACGTCATCGTGAACGGCAATGTAGCTGAATTCGACTATCCCAAAGGGGCGGACAATGCCTACACGACGTATAGCGGGCGCGACGGCGTCTCCGTCGGCAGCGTGGCGCGACGCAGTCTCTTCGCCTGGCAACTCGACGATCCCAACATCCTGCTGAGCGGCTATATCACAGACCAGAGCCGGATCCTGCTTCACCGCAACATTCAGGACCGCGTGCGTACGATCGCGCCGTTCCTGAGTCTCGACCATGACCCCTATGTCGTCGCAAGCAATGGGCGCCTGTTCTGGATACAGGACGCCTACACCGTCAGCCAGTGGTTTCCTTACTCCCGGCCGGGTTTCGGCGACGGCGCGAATTACATCCGCAACGCGGTCAAGGTCGTGGTCGACGCGTACAACGGCACGGTCGATTTCTACGTCAGCGATCCCGCCGATCCGCTCCTGCGCACATACGAGCGCATCTTCCCGGGTTTGTTGAAGCCTTTGGACGCGATGCCACCGGAGCTTCGGCAGCATATCCGCTACCCCGAAGATCTGTTCCTGATCCAGGCGCAGCTCTACCGTGCTTATCATATGGTTGCGCCGGAGGTCTTCTACAACCGCGAGGATCTGTGGCAGTTTCCCCGGGAGCTGGTCGGAATGGATGGCGGGAGCGCAGCCAACACGATGCCGCCGTACTACACGATCATGCGGCTCCCCGGCGATGCACGCGCCGAGTTCATCCTCATGCTGCCGATGGTGCCGAGCCAGCGGGAAAACATGATTGCGTGGCTGGCGGCGCGTTGCGATCCGTCCAGATACGGCAAGCTCATCGTCTATACGTTTCCCAAGGACAAGCTGGTCTATGGGCCGTTTCAGATCGAAGCGCGTATTCAGCAGAATACCGAGATCTCGCAGCAGATCTCGCTGTGGAACCAGATAGGCTCACGCGTCATTCGCGGTCATCTCGTGGTCGTGCCGATCGAGAACTCGATCCTCTACGTTTCTCCGCTCTATTTGCGCGCGGCGTCCGGTCAGTTGCCGGAGTTGAAGCGGGTGATTGCCGCCTATGGTGACCGTGTGGTGATGGAGGACACGCTGGGTGAAGCCCTGGCGGCGCTTTTCAAGGAGACCGCGCAAGCGGCATCGCCACCCCGACGCACAGTGGACGCGCGCGCGCGCGAGGCGCTTGCCCACTATGACCGCGCCATCGAGCGACTGAAGGCGGGAGACTGGAGCGGCTTCGGCGCGGAACTGGATGCCCTCCGGCCGTTGCTCGAGGCACTCGGTGCCCGCCGTTCCGATGATCAGAAGTGACCTGGGGAAATTTAAAGGGCGTCTATGCTTGCAGAACGAAAACAGCAATGCCTATGCCTTGTAATCGATGGCGCGCAACAATCCATGCGCCATTGAACGTCCTCCAGCGCTGCGGCGTCGATCGCCGCTCTGTTGCCCCGCCGCGCTGCGTCGCATCTCAAGGTACATCGTCACAGCGCAGCCGACAATATTGGGCGACTTTTGGCCAAATTGCGTGTTCGCAAATGTCGAAAGCGGACGCCGGGGTCTGCTCATCGTTGGCGAAAGCAATTGACCGGTTCGGCCGATCTCCCGGCAAACGAAGTCGGCATCTGAACGTCCCTTTACGGAGTGAAGGAGACGCGTGAACGCCTAGATCAAAACTGCGGTCTACGGCAGCTTGTGGGCCGACTTCTGCCTGACGCGTCCGGCGAAATACGACCTTGATCAGCCTTTCGGACCGCGCTTGCGACTCACCGCTTCAGACGGAGACGAGACCGCCCCTCGCATCGGCCTTTTACCTGTCGTCCGTACAAAATGATTCGATCGTCGTCGAAGTATTACCTTAGCTTGCAGACCGCGACGCCCATTCGCTGAAGCTGGGCCCACCATGAATGGTTTTATGTTTTGCCCATTCCACCTCGGCAGCGGTGGCATACGTCACCCCGGGCTCCCACCAAAGTGCGGGTTCCTGTTGGAGAGAGGGTCGCCTTTCCATCCGAGCGACCAACGACGCGAGCTTGGGTCGGCCAGGAGCGCGCCAGGACAATCGCAATGGGCGCGTTTCAATGAACTGACAGATGCAGGTGAGCAAGATGTCCTGAGCCGAAATGACGCCGGGGACGAAAGCGCCGCCAGCGCCGGTAAGCTGAGCCTCGAACCAATCGAGAAGATGCTGGTTGCGCAAGACGCATCGCGCGGCATGGCCATTTTCTTCATGTCTGATCCCGGACCATTGAAGTTGCGACACCGTCGTCGTCGACACGCCGAACGTCTGTAACGTGGCGAGAACGAGCTTGTCGTGCCAGCTTTCCGTCGCGCGCACATAGCCGGTTGCCAGGGGATCCATGCCTTCCGGCGCGGACGCGCCTGGATAGCTGGACATAAGGTAGTCGATGATCACAGCGGAATCCCAAAGCGTCAGGCTACCGTCAACCAGGGTAGGAACCTGAAGGGTCGGCGCGACCTTCGCACGCTCTTCGACGCTGGGTGTCGTAAACGTCTCCTCACGCTCAAATTCGAGTCCCTTCTCGACAAGCACGATACGGACGGCACGAGCGAAAGGTGAACCTGTCGTGAAGAACAGCTTGCGCATCTTGGCCTCCTTGATTGACGGACCGCGTTGACACATATGGACAGATATCTTGCTCGTCCAAACTTGCAGCGCCGACCGATGGTCCGCTCACACTCATAAGTCTGGACCTCGCGACAACTGCGCACCAGCGGCAATTGATGCAGGTTGAACAGGAAGCGAACGAAAGGTTAAAGCACCCGAACCACGGGTTCGAACCGCACCGAATCCGCGCCCACGGGTCGCTCAGGTGAATGCGCAGAACGCGAACCTTCAGCGCTCAGATATTGCTTGGCACGACGGTCAGCAGGCGACCCACTTCGGCCCGTCAGTCCAGCCGATCTCAACGGCGGCGTCCAAAGGTGGATCGGTCGGTCGTTGACCCGCATGGCCAGGTGCGGCAGCCGGCTAATGTGACGGTGCCATGAAAATGCCAACGTACGCAATCGCACACTTCTGCTCGGTTTGGTCTTCGGGCTTCGCGCCCAGAGCACTATTTTTCAGAAGCACGTCCCTCGACTGACAAAACCGGCGCGGAACGTGCCGGCCTGTACGGCCCGCCGATTTGATTGCGCCGGACCGCATCCTTACTTGCCAGCCACCTCGTTGCAGCCATCCGGTCTCCTGATGGCGGCCGTTGCACGTGTTGCAAATTGGGGGTACGTCATGAAACGAATCTGTGCCGCATTCCTTGCGGCAATGCTGAGCGCTACGATCGCGTCAGAATGTCAGGGCCAGTACACGACTGACTGGATAGCGAATACGTTTGGGACTAACGCCACTCACGTAGGTAACGCCGCGCGTTCGATGTGGGTTGCGCCAGAAGGCACCATTTACACCGCTTCCATGTGGGACGAGAACGAGGGCGGCATTGCGATCTACAAGAATGGTTTGAATGCCGGCAGCCTTGGCGCGCATGGTGAACCACAAGGCAGTGCCATCACCGGCAATGCCACCAAGCTCTGGGCACCGCGCCAGTGGGGACGCGTGAACGGGGTCTACTCGAGCGGCCTGGTGATCAGATATGACCGGGTGACGGGGGCGTTTGACCAGAGCATCCAGGTCTCGTGCGACACCACCGAGCGGCGCGCCGATGTGATCACCGGTATCGCCACCTGGTCCCACTTCTGGATGGCGAGCGACAACCCGTGCGCGCGCATGCGACTTTACGACATCAATGGCACCTGGCTGCGTGACATTGCCGTGACTGACCCCGGCGCACTAGCGTTCGACCGCAATGGCAACATCCTCGTCGCCCAGGAGGCAGAGGGCACCGTCCTTCAGGTCAGCCAGACCGGCACGATCCTGCATACGCTCACCCTGCCCACTGGCGAAGTCCCGCATGCGCTCTACTTCGACCCAACCACGCAGTATCTTTGGATCGGCGACGCAGGACCGGACCAGAACGCGAAGATCTACGACACGCGCACGTGGACACTGAAAAGCACGTTCGGGGTGAAGAGTGGCTATCTGGATACAACGACTGGTACGAAAGGGCAGGTGGGGAGCCTGCGCTTCGCGCGGATCGACGGCATCGGCAAAGACTCGGCCGGCAACCTCTACATCCTTTCCCAGCCGTGGGGAGGCTCATGGGACCATGGCCGCACAGGAGGCACAGACCTCTACGCATACAGCCCGACAGGCAAGCTCCTCTACAACCTGCGTGCACTGAATTTCGAGGCGATAGCCGCCCCCGATCCGGCGACTGACGCAACCCTGTTCTATTCCGGCGTGAACATCTATTCAGGCACAGGTAGTGCGGACTGGAAGTTTGTCGCCAACACCGTTGACCCATTCACGTATCCGTCCGACCCCCGCCTCGACGTGACTTACCGGGGTCGCGGCCTGCACTTCGGCATGATTGCGAGCGCAGGAACGAACAGGGTGCTGGTCGCCACTGACCAGAACCCCGACGGCTTCTACTTCTTCCACTTTGACACCGCCCAGGGCTACACTGCCGTCCCGGATGGGGTATTGCCGGGCACGCTATTCAATGCCACTGCGCTGGTTCGCAACGGCTTCTGCCTCGACAGCAGCGGCGACGTGTGGGCCGGGCTCGACAAGACGAACCGGATCTGGCACTGGCCGCTGACCGGGTTCGATACGAACGGCAAGCCGTCATGGGGAGTGCCCGTAGCCGTGCCGGTTCCTGCATCGATCGGTGACCTGAGCCGCATCATCTACCTGCCCGAAAGCGACACGATGATTCTCGGGCAGCGGATCACGGGCAGCACGGACTGGACCGGCATCGGAACCCGCGTAGAGGTCTACCACGGGTGGCTCGCCGGCAACACAACCAACCCGAACCCGGTTATCACGCTCACCAGCGCCAATCCGAAGTCCCTCACTGCTGCTGGCAACTACCTGTTCGTCGGCTACGTCCACACCGTGCCCAACATCGATGCCTTCAACCTGACGACGGGCAGGTTGGACAATCCGTTCATCAACAGCAACCCCAGCAATGTGTACGT
This sequence comes from Paraburkholderia sp. RL17-373-BIF-A, assembly GCF_046030175.1. Lineage (NCBI taxonomy): Bacteria > Pseudomonadati > Pseudomonadota > Betaproteobacteria > Burkholderiales > Burkholderiaceae > Paraburkholderia > Paraburkholderia sp. RL17-373-BIF-A. The sequence goes on along the minus strand of NZ_JARESO010000061.1, from coordinate 22,590 downwards.
CGGCAATGACGTGGATTCGATGTACGGTCTTAGATCGTACCTTCGATCGACCGGGGAGTACGTGGTCACGAAGGACAACTACAACGGCTCCAGCATCGTTGTTTATCGTTGGACTCCGTGATCACCCGTGCCCGCCGCGCCTACTCCACCGGCCTCAGACCAGCAATCTGGCAAATCGCAGCGCGCAGACAACGACGCGCCGCCAATGGATCTTTGACCGATGAACGGTGAAAGTCGCAGTGGAATCACGTCCGTCACATGTCAGGTTACGAGCGGACCTTCGCGACATTCGTTCGAGCGGCAGAAACTGGCCGCTTGCTGCCTCACGTCATCAGCTCATGCCAATACAAGGTCGAGATCCGGGCCGCCCGACTCGTTGTAAAGTGCACACTGCACTAGCGCGCAAGCCAGTCCTCGTCCTCTAATTCAGCGGAGGACACACAAGCTAGTAAGTCGCCGACCACTGGGCGCATTGTTGTCGATGCGTTGGAATAGACGACGAACGGGGTGTATTAGACAGGTTTTGCCGAGTTCGGCCGTTTGACGCACTATCATGCTTTAGGCTAATTGATGTGCGCCAGTGGGCGTGGGGAGGAGTGATGAAGACGGTCTACCAGGAAGTGACGCTCGATGACGTGCTGGCTCACTTCGCCATGGGTTACAACCATAAAGAGAATGGCGAACTGTTGACGCACGAATCGTTCGTGGACATCTCGAAGCGTAAGGTGGTTTTCAAGCTGAACTTCAGAGATGATGACGCGCAGCAGGGGCTGGCCGATTGATCCGCCGCCATAGGCGGGAGGGAGATGGGCGTGGGCGACTTTGAAACGTGGTTTCGCGCTGAGGTGATTGCCGACCGGCTTTACCCTGCGGATGAGAACGCGGCGCGGCATACATGGGATGCCGTCATGGCGATGAACGGCCAAGACACAGCACGGCTAGACTTCCTGATCGAAAATGAAGCGCGCGTTGGCGCGGGCGTGAATGGCTTCCATCACGTCTGTGGAGGTTCATTGGGCGATCCCGAGAACCTGGCGCCGCGGGATGCGCACTGCAAGACGGCGAGAGATGCGATTGACGCGGCGCGAGTGGCCGGGAAGAGGTGAAGCGTCACAGCGGCCGATGTTTGAGCCAATTGCTTTCGTCCGCACCGTCGTGATCGCAAAAAACCTGACTTCCGAGCTCGCCGCGCCTTTCAAGGCGATTGACACGACGTAATAGTGATTGATGCGAACACGGCTGCCAGCACAGCATTCTGGCGCGAGGACATGACCTTTTCCGCGCTGAATCGTGGTGTAGCGGCTGCAGACATCGACCAGGGCTGCGCTCACTCGACGGGCTTCCAGGCAATCCACTTCGAACCCTGCCTGCTGCAACCTTTACGTCAGGTATTGCGTCAGTGTGCCGTCGAATCCAACTGCATTCGCATGAGCCGCCATGCGCTGATATCATTGTTCGTACTGCGTTGCCTCACTGAAGGGGGACGTGACATGAAGAGCTCGCCGAAGTTCTGGCCGATGATTTCCGCGTTGACGATCTCGCTCGCTGGCATAGCCGCAGGAGGAATGGCGGAAGGCGCGACGCATCTGAGCGCAACACAATGCCGCGATCTTGCCGCCATCAAGAACCACGCGCCTGTAACACAAGAACGCAACCAGAGTGAACTGGCCGCGCTGAGGAAGGCCGGATACGACCCATCAAGGTTCGATCCGCACTATCCGAAAAATCTACAGGCGGCGCAGCATCAGGTCGATCGTTGGTATCAGGCGGAATGCCCGCAGGCGCGGCACGATTGAGGCGCACAGCCAAGTCCACTCGCCGCACTGTTTCCGGTTGACCTGTGGCGGTCACCGACGTCCGAGACGCTGACACGGAGGTGTGAGAGCGTCTCTCGTCGACCCACAGCCGACGGTCGAGCCGTGGGAACCTCCACGGCCGGTCTCAAAGTCTAGCGGTCGTCCGTCCAATCGCGTAGACCGGCATCTGTCCGACCGTTGCCAAACGGTTCGCGTTCTCGGGGATTGAGACCGTAAAAAAGCGTCCCAACGCCTCGCCCGATAGTGGCGGTCTATGTGGAAAGACTCAATCGGCGGCCGAGTTCCCAAGCACCTTCGGTGCAAACGGATCGTGAGGATGGCGCGCCCGAGAGCGCGTGAGTGCAGATTTTTTTGTCGCTTCCGCTGGCAGTGACTACCGTTAAAGTAGTCTTTCCCCGGCTCGCCTCATGTACCTGTCACGCTTCCGGTCTGCCGCCGGCGCTGTCATCGCCGCCCTGACGGCGCTCACGATGGGGGCATGCACGGTCACCCCACCGCCCCGCGTTGTGGCCGCACGCACCGCGGCGCCGCCCGCGGAGCCTATTCAGACGCTCAGCGAGTACAAGGCGCGCGTCGCGCAACGCATCGTATGCGGTCCATTGACGACGCCCCTCAGAGTGACGTCGAGGAACGCGTCATATTTGTTGGTGACAGGGATCAGCGGAGTTCGGCAGGCATCTTCCAGGGGAGAAGCGCGTCGTAGTCGTCGACGGTTTTTGCCAGCGCCAGCTTCGTAAATAGCCAGGTAAGGTATCGATACGGGTCGATCTGATTCGCCTTCGCAGATTCGACCAAGGTATAGAGATTCGCGCTTGCACGGGCACCGTCAACGGTGTCAGCAAATAACCAGCTGCGGCGTCCAAGGCAGAAGGGGCGGATCGAATTTTCGCAGGCATTGTTTGATATTGGCCAACTGCCATTCTCGACGTAGCGAACGAGCTTCGGCCATTGCCCGCGCAGGTAGTTCAGCGCCTTGCCAAGCAGGCTATTGGGCAGGACGGCAGGCAGCTGTTCGAGCATCAGCTTCTTGATCGCGTCGAGCACGTGTGCGCTGTATCGGCGTCGCAACCGCTGCCGTCGCCCGACGGTCCACGTCTCGCTGCGCGCTTCGGCGGCGAACAGTTTGCCGAATAATTTGATGAAGCGGGTCGCAAGCAGATCCGGCGTGCGCGCAGCCTTGGGAACGTTGTCCTCTGCCTTGACGAAGTACCGTCTCGCGTGAGCCAGGCATCCAAGGTGGACGAGCTGGTAGCGCTCCGCGATGCCGTTGTAGGGTTCATACCCGTCGGTCATCAGGACTGCACCCTCGCGGATGCCGGCGAACAGTTTGTCGGCCAGCTTACCGCCACGTCCGGGTGTATAAGTGAAGCATCGTATCGGGATACCCGAACCGGTCATCTGCGCCCACAGGTAACTCTTCGTTTGTGGGCGACGTCCTTTCTCTTTCAGGACCTGGAACGTTGTCTCGTCGCAGTAGATCACCTCTGCATCAAGTAGCGCGTCGCGCATCAGGTTGATCACGGGCTGTGCAGCCACACCAACCCGGACCATGCTCGCGGCGACCGTGTTCGACGAGATGTCGCCGCCGAAGCGGCGCAGCAAGCCCGACTGACGGTAAATCGGCATGCCGAACTGATATTTGCCGGCCGCTATCCACGCAAGGGCCGATTCGGTAAACAGCCCGCGCGGAATGATCCGCGGCGGCGCCGGCGTCACCTTGATGCCGAGATCGCAGCACGGGCACGCGTATTTAACGCGCTGGTGCTGGACCACACGAACCTGTTCCGGGATCACGTCGAGCTGCTCGCTGGTCTCGACACCGATCTCAACAAGAGCATGACCGTCGTGAGCGCAGAAACGTTCTGCTTCGGGAAGTTCGTGACGACGGACCTCGCGGGGCAGATTGGGATCGAGCGGTTTGCGGTGACCACGCTTTTTGCGTGTGTGTTCAGCGACCTTCGTTTCCGGAGTATCTTCCTGCGCGGGCGTGGTGTTCGTGCCGAGCGCTTCGGCTTCATTGAACAGACCGGGCTGCTCAGAGGCGCGCGCTTCGCTCTTCGCGCCGAACAGTTCACGCCGATAAGCTCGTAGCCGCTCTTCGGCGAGATCGCGTTGTGCGGTCACAAGGCGCAATTCGCCACGTAAAGCTTCGCGCTCGTCCCGGAGTTCACGAGCGGCGTTGCGCTCGTCGAGCAACTGTTCAGCTCTTCAGCAGTGATCGTCACGTTGATCGGCATACCGCTTAGACCAGTATGCTGATGACATGTTCAGCTTACCCGGGCATAGTTGCGTTTGGGATGTCGCTGGACCGCAGTGATGTTGATGCCCTCGATAAGCCAATGCAACTGCTCGACGGACAGCGTTACGATCTGCGTCTTGCTATCAGGCCAGACGAAATGGTCCTTCGCTTCGAGTCTTTTCATCAGGAGCCAGAAGCCATTGCCACTCCAGCCGAGAATCTTGATCTTGTCGCAACGCCGGTTGCCGAACACGTAGAGCGCTGACGACATTGGATTCAAACGCATCGCCTGCTCGACAAGTATCGACAGGCTGTTGATGCCGGCCCGGAAATCGATGGGATCGCGGTGCAGGTACACCTTCAGATCTTTGTCGAACCGGAACACGGCATCCTCCCGAGCGTGTGGATCACCGTGATCAGTTCGTCGATGCTAGCCTCACCAACATCGAATTCGACGCCGTTCGAAAGACGCACGCGCAACGAGAGCGTCATCGAAGGAACTGGAGCCGACGATGTTGGTGGCAGTGCCACCGGCGGAGCAGCAGTCGACACGACCGGCACGAATGCCGACGGTGTACCCGAGAGGTCGATCGGGACGCGATCGGCGACCATCGGCGCTTGGGCGACCTTCTCGCGCTCTACCTGGGCCTGGCTCTTCTGATACCGCGCGATCCAGCTGCGCAGCAGGTTCGGATTGAGTTCGTGCTCCATTGCAGTCCCCGCGATGGAGACGCCAGGCTGCAGACAAAGCTGCACAAGTTCATCGCGAGCAGCATCGTCGTATTCACGACGACCATCTCGTTTCCGGCCGATCACCAACCGGCTAAGCAAATCTCGTTTCTCACTCATACCCTCTGATGCCAGCTGTCCACGTGGACACGTAGCATCAGAGTGTTACGAATTTCGCTCAAGGACGTCGTTGACGGACCGCATACAACGCATCTTCGAGCGCAATCCATCGCTCGTGTTGAAGGGCACGCCGCAAGCGATGCTGCGCTCCTTCGTCCTCGTGTCGTTCACAGTGGACCGAAACGGTCGACTCGTCGATTCCTCTGTGCATCGCACCAATGGCGACGACGAAGCCGAGGCTACCGCCCTTGCATCGCTGCGACGCGCGGCACCGCTGCCTGCGCCGCCCGCTCGGCTCCTGAACGGCAACGGTCAGCTTGAACTTTTCGAGGGTTGGATGTTCAACGACAACGGCCAGTTCCAGTTGCAAACGTCGCACTCCCCACAGGCGATGAGCATCAACTAGTTTCCTTTTAAGCGCTTCAGTCCTCAGTCACGATCACAAACGCGGCGTAGAGCAACGTCGATAAGTGCTGATGCGGCCCGCCGCCACGAACACGGGCTCGACCGTCGGAATACGGCAGCACCCGACCCAGGTTGTGTGGAAACCCGATGGCATAACAATGCGACGCGTGACCCTAACCCCTGCGACGCATTTGAATGCCTTTGCGCGTATCACGGCGCTGACGAGACGGCGATCCCTATGAAGCGTTATAGACGAGTGTAAGGACTTTGTTTCAGGTCTACGGGGTGCTCACGCACCCACCAGCCGCATCGCCCTCATCGTCTTCTTGAAGCCCAGGATTTTCAGCACTCGCGTGAGATTGTAGGCGAGTACGTTCAAGCTCATCTCGGTTCCCTCGTTGGGCAGCCTGCGCGTCAGAAAGTGCGTGTAGCCCATCCAATGCTTGAACGTTCCAAAGACATGTTCGACGGTTCGACGGCGCACGGTCATCGCATCAGGCGTCTTGTCCAGCCGACGTTGAACTGCCTCCAGCACCGACTCATGCTCCCATCGACTTATCCGTCGTTCGCCGCTGGGCGTGCACTGTGCCTTTATTTTGCATTGCGAACAGGCGCTGCTCCAGTATCGGTGTAGCTGCATCCCGTGTTCCTCGCTGGTGTAACGGTAAATGGCTCGTTCTCCAGCTGGACATTGGTATTCGTCGTCCCGCGCAATGTAGATGAAGTCTGCCTTGTCGAATCGGCCATGGTATTTCGCACCTGATGTTGTCGGCTTCGGCAGCATGACCGCAATCCCCGCATCGGCGCACTCCTTGATCTGAGGCCCAGTGTAGTAGCCACGATCGGCGACTGCCCGCAGTCTGGCCTTACCCATTGCGTCGCGCGCAGCTTTTGCCATGGGACTAAGCTGCGCCCGATCACTACCAGAGTTTGTGACCTCGTGAGCCACGACGAGGTGGTGTTTGGCGTCAACGGCCACCTGCACGTTGTAGCCCACCATTCCCGAGCCTTTGCCGCTCGTCGCCATGGAGCGAGCGTCGGGATCAGTCATCGAGAGTTGGCCATCAGGCTGCGTCTTGAGTTGCTCCTTGATCTGATCGAGATTTCGCATCTGCTCGCGTAAGCGCGCGATCTTGTCCTGCAATCGAGTGGTCTTCGCTTCCAGCTCAGCGGGTTGCGTACGATCGGCAGTTTCCAGCGCGTTCAGATACCGCTGGATGCTCTCCTCGATCTGCTTCTGCCGCTTGTCGACCTTACCCTCGGTGAAGTTGCGATCGCGCGTATTGACTGCCTTGAACTTGCTGCCGTCAATGGCGACCAGTGCTTGCGAGAACAGCTTCAGCTCGCGGCACAGCATCACGAAGCGGCGACACACATTGCGAATGCCGATGCCGTTGTCGCGACGGAAGCCGGCTATCGTCTTGAAGTCCGGCGCCAGACGACCCGTGAGCCACATCACTTCAACATTGCGTTGACACTCCCGTTCCAGGCGACGGCTCGATTGGACCCGGTTCAGATAGCCGTAGATATAGATCTTCAGCAGCACTGCTGGATGATAGGACGGGCGACCTGTAGTCGACGGCATCGCGCCATCGAAGCCAAGTGAGCCAAGGTCAAGCTCTTCAACGAACGCCTCAATGATCCTGACCGGATTGTCCTCGGCGACAAAATCATCGAGGCATTCTGGAAGCAGCGTCACCTGCTTGCGGTCTTCACCTTCTATGAATCGCTTCATCCGGTCACCCATGCTGAATGAGTTAATCCAGTCTAGGTGATCAGCGTGTTTTCACACAAGCTCGACCCGTTCACGTCGGTCACGTTGTCTGCGGGTAACTGGGTGGTCTGGTCATCCAAGCCGACTTCCCGGGGCGACGGTCCGGCATTCCCGATCGGCTTGCGGGATCCGACCCATGTCATCACAAAACGATCGGCTACAGGGCGCCTGGTTTCCAGCGAATCGTCGGCATCGGTCTGTCGGGCGGCAGGCGTTTCCTAAGCGGCTTTGCATTGCGCCTCGTCGGGGCAGCGTTGCAGACCGAGAATGCAGCAACCAAAGGCATGCCGCCGGTCGGCGTTCGCCCGTGCCCGAAAGTTGGCATGCACGGATCTCTTCAACTAAAGTACAGATTAACCGGCCGCATCTTGCATGCTCGCTCATCCCGCGCAACGGCGGCTTCGGGAGGTGTGTCGTGTTGCGCCAGTGTCTTGCCCGTCTTCTTTTGCGCGTCGCGGTGCCAATCGCGATGCTCGCGGGCATTGCGTGCCTGACCTTTGCGGCAACTCCGTCGGGCACGCCGCCAGTAACTGCCAAACAACCGGCACCGGAGGCGGAACAGACGCTCGCAGCGAAGGCGGAGTTGGCGCCGGCGGCGAGCGCCGCCGAGACGCCGGATTTTCCTGCCATCGTTGAGCGCTACGGGCCGGCCGTCGTGAATGTCGGAGCCGCCTCGCCCGACGATCAGCCGCGAACGGCGACCCCCGACACGCTCGATGCCGACGATCCGCTCCTCGCCTTCTTCAAGAGCGTGGCACCGCAGTTCCAGGAACCGGCCAATCCTCCGGGCGTCATCTTCGCCACGGGCTCCGGGTTCATCGTGAGCGCCGATGGTTTCATCCTCACCACCGCGCATGTCGTGAACCAGGCCGACGAAGTCAGCGTGACCCTGACGGACCGGCGCGAATTCAAGGCGAAGGTTCTGTCGATCGATGCCGGCAGCGATGTCGCGCTGCTGCGCATCGACGCGGCCGGGCTTCCCGCCGTCAGGCTCGGTAACTCTTCGAAGGTGCGGCCCGGCGACCAGGTGCTGACGATCGGATCGCCCAGGCGCTTTCAGACGACGGTCACGGCGGGCATCGTCATTGCAACGTCGCCCGATGCGGCAGGCGGTAAGTCCTTTGCCTTCTTCCAGACCGAAGTCGCGACCCATCCCGACAATTCCGGCGGGCCGCTCTTCAATCGCGCCGGTGAGGTGATCGGCATCGACGTACAGGTGTATGGCGGCAAGGAGCGCTTCCAGAGCCTGACCTTCGCCATCCCGATCAACGCGGCCAAGGCGGGCATACAGCCCGCAGGACCGCGCGAGGCATCGAAGAGCCGGCTGGGCATCGAGGTGCAGGATGTGGACCCCGGACTGGCGGGCGCCTTTGGCTTGCCGCGGGCGGCGGGTGCGCTCGTGATTTCGGTGGCGCCCGGTTCTCCGGCGCTCGACGCGGGCCTCAAGCCCGGCGATGTCGTCGAGCAGGTCGGCGACAAGACGATCGAGCATGCCGCGGATTTCGTCGCGCAGGATGCGGCGCTCGCGCCCGGCGACAAGGTCGTGCTGCAAATCGTGCGCGGCGCCAGGCCAATGACGGTGACGATCAACCCGGGCGAGGCCGTGAAAGGCACACAAGCGCCGAAGAGCGGAGCGAGCGCAGCGAATCGGCTCGGTCTTACCGTGCATCCGCTGACCGACGCCGAGCGCCGCAAGAGCGATCTCCCGCAGGGCCTGATGGTCGAGTCCGCTTCCGGGGGGGCGGCGAAGGCGGGCATACAGCCCGGCGACATCGTCCTCGGCGTGAACGATGCGCTCGTCGAGTCGCAAGAGGAACTCGCCGCATTGACTTCCAAGACCGGCAAGAAGGTCGCCTTGCTGATTCAGCGCAACCGTGCGCGCAGCTTCGTGTCCGTCGATTTGAAATGAACGACTGGGGCGGTCAGCGGGATCCAGCATCGATGGTCGCCAGGCGCCGGATTCCAGGTTCAGGAGGTGATCGTGATCAAGAATATTGCCACTGCCCTGCTTCTCGTGGCCGCTCCGCTCCTCGCATTGGCCGGGACGCCGACGCTCCATTCGCGTAGCGCGTTGGTGTACGACATCCGGCATCAGGAAGTCCTGCTCGAAAAGAACGCCGACACCGTGCGCCCTGTTGCCTCCCTGACCAAGCTGATGACAGCGATGGTCGTGCTGGACGAGGCGCAGTCGATGCAAGAAACACTGATGATCGGCGACGCCGACATCGACCGGCTCAAGCATTCGGGCTCGCGCATCCCGGTGGGCGCAACGCTCGAACGCGAGGAAATGCTGCGCCTCGCGCTGATGTCGTCAGAGAATCGCGCGGCCTCCGCACTGTCGCGCGCGTTTCCGGGAGGTCAGCGTGCCTTTCTCCGGAAGATGAACGAAAAGGCGCACGCCCTGGGCATGGTGGCTACGCAGTTCGACGACCCCACGGGGCTGTCGGCCGACAACGTCTCCACTGCGCGCGAGCTGATCAAAATGGCGGATGCCGCGTCACGCTACCCATTGATCGGCGCTTTCACCGTACTTTCCCGTTACGAGGAAGTCATCGGCACCAGAACGAGGTTCTATCGGAACTCGGATCCGGTCGTCGACTGGCCGGACTGGAGCGTTCAATTTGCGAAGACGGGTTATACCCGCGAGGCCGGACGCTGCATTCTCGTGGAAGCGGACATGCCGAATGGTCCCGTCATCATTGCGCTACTCGGCGCGCCTTCCTCGTGGGTGCGTTCGATGGATCTGGTCATGATTCGCCGCTGGCTGAACGGCGACGAAACCCCTGTCGTGATGCCGCGCGTGTATCACGCGAGCACGCAGTATCGCCATCATCAAACGATCACTCGATCGCATTGGGCCAGGGCGCAACTCGCCGCATACCGGACAAATGGCAAGCATCATTCTGGCAAGCGGCATCTCCGCCTGGCATCCTGACGTGCACCCTATCGGGTTTCCGGTTTCGCTTCGCTTGTGGCTTCAACTGCCTGTCCGTCAGCCAGCAGAGGCTGCAGCGCCGGCCCGAGCGACTTCACAACTGCACGGCAAGCGCACTCGTGAAGTCGAAGTGCGCTGCATAGGGCTCGCGGACGTAGGCCGTGAGCGTGCCGAAGAAGCGCTCGCCGATCACGAAGACGAACGTGGCCGTCCTGTTCACCTTGCGCGGTTCGATGAGACGCCGGCCGCGGGCATACACGTTAAAACGCTGGTCACCCGTGCCCGTCCTGCCGGAGACGTCGAGTGCGCGGCCATCGGGCGAGGCCATGCCATCGGCGAGTCGCTTCGCGGTGCCGCCCTCGACGACATCGCGCAGGAGCCGTTGAACCACAGTCGCGATCTCGGGCGCGAGCAACGGCTTCGCCGGCGCGCTCACCTGGGTGAAACGGGACTCAACCTGGGCTCGACGGCCAAGATGCGCACGGTCAGAAAGCGTATAGACGGTCAGTCAGCTCGCATTGAGAGCACCGCCCGCGCTCCCAGAGCGCACCTCTCCCCAGTAGGCTGCAGCGGCGCCAGTGCCTGGTCCTCAGCCGTCGCCTCGATTCGCCCCTCTCTGACCTTCTCTTGGTGCCGGCGCTCCCTGCCCCGCGTTCGGCTGTCCCACCTGGTTGCCGCGTCCACCACGTCATGGGGGGGTGCGGAAGTTCGGCGTTGGTCGGTGGCCAGCGTCGTGGGGCGGCGGTTATTTGTCTCAGTGCGACCCTCAACCGCCGTTCAGGCCCGCACAAATCACCGACAGCTTCCGGATCGCAACGGCCGTTCGGCTTGACACTCAGTCCCACAATTCATCGGCCGCTGAAGTCTCTTATGCGGCGCGCCGCAAAAAATGGCGGCGACCGCAAAGTCAAAGTCTATGCTGGCGCTGGGCGGCGCAACGAGAGGGATGCCCTGCTCAAGGTCTTAGTCTGCGTGTGCGCGATCGAACGCCCACACTTCGGGGAAACCCATCAACTCGCACATCTCGGAGAACGGATACATCGCGTCAACGGCGGCTTCCGTGCTCCTGTGCGCCAGAATCTGCCCGTACATCTCCTTGAGCGCCTTCGCGACGGCTAAAAAGCCTGAAGCCGGATAGATCGCGAGAGAGAAACCGAGCTTCTGCAACTCATGGGGCGCAAGCTGCGGCGTCCGTCCACCTTCGACGACGTTCACCAGCAACGGAACATTGAAGGTTCGCCCGATCGTTTCGAGTTCCTCGATACTCTCCGGCGATTCGATGAACAGCACATCCGCACCAGCCTTCGCATACGCCTCGCCACGACGCAGCGCTTCATCGAGGCCGAGGGATGTACGTGCATCGGTGCGTGCGACGACCTGGAAATCGCGATCGCTGCGGCTTTCCACGGCGACCTTGATTTTGCGCACCATATCCTCGACCGGGATCACCCGCCGCCCTGGTGTATGGCCACATTTCTTCGGAAATTCCTGATCCTCGAGTTGAATGCCTGCCGCTCCCGCTTGCTCATAACCTCGGACGGTATGCGCGACGTTCAGTAATCCGCCATAACCCGTGTCGCCGTCGCAGATCATCGGCGTGTTCGTGGCGCCGCAGAATGCCGCGACGCGATTGACCATGTCGGTGTAGGTCGCGAGGCCCGCATCCGGCAGACCGAGGTACGACGCTACGGTGCCGAAGCCCGTCATATAGAGGCACTCGAAGCCCATTGAGTCGGCCATCTTCGCGGAGATCATGTCGAAGATTCCGGGCGCAGTGACAATCTCTCTGCGCGCGAACCGCGCTTTCAACGCTTGACGCTTGCTTTGCTGTGTGACGCTCATACGTGTCCTGTTTAACGAGTGAAGTGAAGTTTCAACGTTGCGATTCATGTGAAAGCGATGACGCCGGCAGTGCATCGTTCGTGTCGATCGAAGGCGCAATGTCCTCGAGCGAGCGTCGATTCGTCTCGATACCGAACACTGCAAGGACGACCGCCAACACGACCAGCGCGCCGATGATCATCGTCAGCACGTCCTTCACACCGCCCGTCGCGTACATCATGACGACGAGTTGCGGCGCGAAGATGCCCGTAATGCGCCCGGCGCAACCCGCGATGCCACTTGCCCGCATGCGGTTCTCCGTGGCGAAGAGCTCGGGGATGTAGGTCGCAATGCCCAGCGCCACCATCAGATACGTGAGCGTGAACAGCAGGAAGCCGAGCAGCGTCGCCATTTCGATGCCGGTGGAATGCCCGTATAGCCAGCCGATCACCGCCGCGAGCGCCGACACCGCGATGAGCCCCTTCTTGCGCCCGATCTTGTCGGCGAGAAGTACGCCTAGCAGCGCGCCTGCCGGTCCGCCGAGCGACATTAGCGCCGTATAGCCCAGCGACGATGCCATGCCGATGCCCTGTTTCATCAGGAACGTTGGCACCCAGACGATGAAGCCGTAGATCACCATGTTGATCGCAACCTGCACGATGATAGACACGAACGTGCGGCGGATCTGCGAGGGCCCGAAGAGCTCCAGCAACGTAGTTTTCTTGGTGACGGTGTACGGCGCATTGACGACGGGCGGCAACGTTGAATTGTGCGCCGACTCCTCCTCCGCTGCGCGCAGGATCGCTTCGGCTTCGTCGTAGCGGCCTTTCGATTCGAGCCAACGCGGTGACTCGGGCATCTTTTTGCGAAGGACCCACACGATCATCGCGCCGACGCCAACGATTGCGAACATAGCGCGCCAGCCGATCGACGGGATGATCAGATAGCCGAGAAACGTCGAAAAGAACAGCGCCGAGTTGGTGATGAGCGACAGATACGCTGACCATTTTCCGCGCACGGTGGGCGGCATGAATTCGCCGACCGATCCGTAACCGACGACGATCTCCGCGCCCAGGCCGAGGCCCATGAAAAAGCGGCACACAATCAGCCACGTCATGTTCGGCGCAAACGCGCCCGCGATCGACGCGAGACCGAGCACTGCGAGATTGAATTGATACGTGAATTTGCGGCCTTTCGCGTCACCCAGCACGCCGGCGGTAAACGCGCCAATCAACATGCCGATGAACGTCGACGAGAGGAACGCCGCGTTCAGGTGCATCGTTGACCAGCCGGTCTTTGCGAGCGCGCCGAGCACGCCGCCGGCAAGGTAAATGTCGAACGAATCCAAGAACATGCCCCCGCCAATCAGCCACAGCACGCGCCTGTGAAAGCGTGAGATCGGCAATCGGTCGAGACGTGCACCGGCGCTTACGGTGCGTACGGTTGTGCTATCGGTGCTCAGCATGTGTCGTCTCCAGTGTTGTCGTCGTCGCGACGATCGAATGACTGCTCGTGATGCTGTTGCTGCTCGAACCATGCTGAATCAGGAGGCGGGATGCTCCCGGTCGCGGCGGTCGAGCACTGCGTTTTCAGCGGCAAGAATGTGGCAACGCATGGCTGCTTCCGTCCACGCGGCGTTGCGCTGTTCGAGCGCGCGAACGATTTCGAAATGCTGGCGTGCGCTGCGCACGCGGTCGTCGTCGCTATACGTGCCGAAGGTCCACTTGATGAGCGGCGTTTCCTTCATCGATTTGAGCGAGCGGTCGAGGCGCGCGTTGTTCCCGGCGGCCGTGATAATTGCGTGGAACTCTCCGTTCGCGCTGAACCACGCTTCGCTGGATTGAGGCGTGGATGGGCGTTGTGTGATCGCGAGCATCGCATCAGCCAGCGTCTGGAGACGCCCGATGTCGGAAACACCGATGGACAAGGCCGCGCGTCCCGCGAGATAGGGCTCGACCAGAAGACGCGCCTCGAAGATCTCGCGTGCATCCTGCAAGGTCCACGCTTTCACGCGCACGCCGTAGTTCGGGCGCGTTTCAACCCACCCGTCGGCATCGAGACGCCGCAAGGCTTCGCGTACCGGCGTGCGACTCACCCCCAGACTCTTGGCAAGCTGTTCCTCGCGCAGATATTCACCTGCGCCATATTGGCCGCTGGTGACAGCGTCCTTGATCGCGGTGTAGACGTCATCCGCTGAACGCACTGGTTCATTCTGCATTGTATGCAAAGTCGGAGTATCAAGCGCCATTTTGGCCTCTCCATGGCTATCCAGGCTGACATTGTATGCAATTTATGACGCGATGAGATGTAGAGGATTTCCCGCAGTGCGGGTTCTTTACCGGGTTTTGCAATGCAACCTGTAGCGTGCCTTGCGCGGCGGGACTCAAATACGAGCAGTGCGGATGGTCAGGAAGCCCCTTCCGGATGGTCGACGGCCTGCTGACCTTGGTGAAGGGCAAATGCGGCTGTTTTCGGTGGCGTCGACCCGGGGCAGCATTGCGCGCGACATCTCTGGTTTTACGAGAGGAGATGCTGCGGCTGTCGAACGTCTCAACGGCCGCCAGCAGGTAGGCGAGGAGGTAGACAGGCAGCCGGTGCCCGCAACGCCGCGCTGTTCTCGCGCGCCGCGTTCCCGCCATTGTTTTCGCTGTGCGGGACGGCGGCTGACCGGCCGACTTGCTCACAACTTGGAACGATAACGATTGCGTCACGCCGTGAGCGCAGCGCCGCCGTCAAGCGCGGTTCGTTCACTCTCCTAAGCGTTTAGACGTCGGTTGTCAAGGTGGAGCAGCCGTTCGAGTGGCCGCGTGCGTACGCCAACGAGGGTCGGCAACTGGCCGAACTGAGCCCGACGACGATCGGCTCTAATCACCACTTTGAGTCATTCAAAATCGAATCTTGAGCGGCCGCTCCGCTCTCGCACGAGCCGATCGTCGGCGTCTGATTGACCCACGCAGCGCTATCGTTCCAGGTCGTCGCAGGCCAAGCGTATCGACTGGATGCACGGATCCTGAAAGAGGAATTCCATCGCGCGGGCCCGGTGCAGCGGTTATTGCTGCGCTATACCCAGGCATTGATCACCCAGATGGCTCAGACAGCCGTCTGCAACCGGCATCTTTCGTTCGACCAGCAATTGTGCCGCTGGCTGCTGCTCAGCATGGACCGCCTGCCGTCAAACGAACTGACGATGACACAGGAACTGATCGCCAACATGCTTGGCGTGCGCAGATCCGGCGTGACGGAAGCGGCGCTGAAACTGCGGGACGCGGGGCTGATCCGCTACAGTCATGGCCACATCGCGGTGCTGGATCGACCGGGGCTTGAAAAGCGCGTGTGCGAATGCTACAGCGTGGTGAAACGGGAGTTCGACCGGCTGTTGCCTGATCTGAAGGCGATATAAAACGCGCATCTTTCCTGCGCGGACGATCAGCGCCGGGCTACCGGCAATGCCCCTGCAGCACTCCCGGGAAATACGGCTGGCGCTTTTTACCAAGGCGGGCACGCAATTGAACCCGGGCGTGAAAGGGAGAAACTTTCGTCCGCGACCGGACCACTGGTGAACAGAATTCCGCGCTTTGGCTGGTGTATCGCCAAGCGTTATCTGGATCGCCCCCAACAATCTCCTGGCCGGCCCAAGGGCAGTCGGACTGACAGCCCGGCAATGCCCCCGGCTTGCCGTCCCCGGCACGCGGCAGTCGCGAACTCCGGGCGGAAAAAAGAAATCCCGATGTCCACCACCGTACCGACTGCGTGGCAAATCCATGCCAGCCTCACGCTACAGGGCGGCTCTTTTTCGGGTCGCGCAGACGGTCGCCAGCATCACGTCGAATTTTGCGCAGATACCTCGCGAAAGGCCTGAAGATTCATGGCACGTGGCGAGAGAGCGGCGACGGGCTCGTCGTAACACGGCGTCGGAAAGGAGTCGTCTCATGTTGAGCATACTATTGATAGTCATACTGGCGTTCCTGTTGATGGGGGTGATGCCGACCTGGCCGCACAGCCGTTCGTGGGGCTATATGCCAAGCGGGGTGCTGGGTGTGCTGCTGGTCGTGGTTCTCATATTGCTGCTTCTGGG
This sequence comes from Paraburkholderia sp. RL17-373-BIF-A, assembly GCF_046030175.1. Taxonomy (NCBI): domain Bacteria; kingdom Pseudomonadati; phylum Pseudomonadota; class Betaproteobacteria; order Burkholderiales; family Burkholderiaceae; genus Paraburkholderia; species Paraburkholderia sp. RL17-373-BIF-A. The sequence continues at coordinate 6,675 of NZ_JARESO010000061.1, read as the reverse complement.
CAGAATATAAGAGCCGCTTTGCCTCGTAACGCCTGACGTTCGACGGAAATGCATGAGGATCGGTGACTCGCGATCATCTCGTACACGACTCGAACATGAGGTCCATCCAATCAGCTTGCCGTTCCGACGCTGCCACATTCGTTGACATGGATCGATTGAGCACCACTTACGCACTCACAGGTCCGTTGATCCACCTAAACTCGTTATATGCGACGGCCGCGCCGGAACGGAACCTCCGTCGCAGGATGGCTTTCCATTGATCTTGCGGTCTGCGTTTAGCGCAGACGCTCGCCTCTCAACGGGCTCACCATGTCATTACTCGACGGTAAGCACGGCTTGCGCGCCCTATTCCTACTCCCTGTCTGGCTCAGGCATTCATCGCCGCCGGCCGCAGTACCGTTGAGCGCGAGTAGCGACACACTCGCCGAGTTCGCTCGCGTTTCAGCTGAAGAAGCGCTACAGCGGCTGCATAGCGTGCCAGCGGGCCTGACGGCCGACGATGTGGCGCAACGGCTGCGCACAACTGGCCGCAACCAGGTCGCGCACGAAGTGCGTCACACAATCGCCGGCGAACTCGCCCGCCGGTCGCTCAATCCCTTGAACCTTCTGCTGTTGTCGCTGGCCGTAGCTTCATCTCTGCTCGGCGATCCACGCGCGGCGATCATGATTTCGCTGATGGTTCTCCTTAGCGTCTCGCTTGGCTTTCTTCAGGAACACCGTTCGAACAAGGCCGCCGACGCGCTGCGCCGAATGGTGCATACAACGGCAACCGTGCGCCGACCTGACACGGGCGATGGAGCCGATCACGTGGACGTCCCGATCGATCAGCTCGCGCCGGGCGATGTCGTCCTGCTGTCGGCCGGCGACATGATCCCGGCGGACCTACGCCTGCTCTCCGCTAAAGACCTGTTCATCAATCAGTCGACGCTGACCGGCGAGGCCATGCCGCTCGAAAAGGTGGCACAAACTCAGGCGGATGCAGCTGAAACACCCTTCGATCTCCAGAATATCTGCTTCATGGGCAGCGCCGTCGTCAGCGGCATTGGCTGTGGCGTCGTCGTGCTGACAGGCAGGCGGACGGCCTTCGGCCACGTCGCCGACATGATCGCCGCGCAACGCGTGCAGACGAGCTTCGACAAAGGCATCACACGGTTCACCTGGCTAATGATAGGTTTCATCGTGGTGATGGTGCCCCTCGTGTTCATGATCAATGGTCTGTCGAAGGGAAACTGGTTCGAGGCGCTCCTGTTCGCAGTTGCGGTTGCGGTGGGGCTCACGCCTGAAATGCTGCCGATGATCGTCACAGTGAATCTCGCCAAAGGCGCCATGGCGATGTCGCGTAAGAAGGTCATCGTGAAGCGCCTGAACGCGATCCAGAATTTCGGCGCGATGGACGTTCTGTGCACCGACAAGACGGGCACGCTAACCCAGGATCGCGTCATTCTGAAGCGCCATCTGGATCTGCAAGGGAACGAGTCGGACAAGGTACTCGAATACGCTTACCTGAACAGCGCGCATCAGTCCGGGCTGAAGAACCTGCTCGACATTGCCGTGCTGAAGCACGTCGAACTGGTTGAGCAACTCAAGGCACACGAGCATTACAGCAAGATCGACGAGATGCCCTTCGATTGCGAGCGTCGCCGCTTGTCCGTCGTTCTCGCGCGGGCAGATGGCACTCACGTGCTGATCTGCAAAGGGGCAGTCGAAGAGATGTTCGCGGTGTGCAGCCGCTATGCGATTGACAACGATACGGGCGCGCTCGACGACAGCCATTTCGCTGCCGCAAAGCAAACTACTGCTGCGCTCAACGCAGATGGATTCCGCGTCGTCGCGGTCGCGTATAAGGAAATGCCGGCGCTACAGGCGACCTACTCGGTCGCCGATGAGGACGATCTGACGCTGCTTGGCTACATTGCCTTTCTCGACCCACCAAAGGAGACAGTCTCAGCGGCGATCGCGACCCTGGAAGCAAGCGGCGTGAAGGTAAAGATCCTGACAGGCGATAACGACATCGTGACCCGCAAGATCTGTCACGAGGTCGGCCTCGCCGTGGATCGCGTGGTGCTCGGAAAGGAGCTTGAACAGTTGACGCCCGGACAACTGGCGGATCTTGCCGAGACTGCGTCCGTCTTTGCCAAGGTGTCGCCGGCGCAAAAGTCATCGATCATCGACGCGTTGCATCGAAAGGGACACGTCGTCGGCTTTCTGGGCGACGGCATCAACGACGGTCCCGCGCTCAAGGCGGCGGATGTCGGTGTGTCCGTCGACAGCGCGGTCGATATTGCGAAGGAGTCGGCCGACATCATCCTGCTCGAAAAAAGCCTTGCGGTGCTGGGCGACGGTGTACTCGAGGGGAGAAAGGTGTTTGGCAACATTACCAAGTACATCAAGATGGGGGCGAGTTCGAATTTCGGAAACATGTTCAGCGTGCTCGGCGCCAGCGTCATCTTGCCATTTCTGCCCATGGCGCCGATTCAGGTGCTCACCAACAATCTGCTTTACGACTTTTCGCAAACCGCCATCCCGACCGACAATGTGGATGCAGAATATCTGAGGGTGCCGCGGCGATGGGATATCGGCAACATCGTGAAGTTCATGCTGGTGATCGGGCCGATCAGCTCGATATTTGATTACGTCACTTACTTCATGATGCTTCATTTCTTCAACGCATGGGACCGACCGTCGCTGTTCCAGACAGGCTGGTTTGTTGAATCGCTGCTATCGCAGACGCTGATCATTCACATTATCCGCACCGCTAAGGTCCCCTTCCTCGAAAGTCGAGCGAGCGCTGCGTTGATTGCGACGAGTCTCATCATCGCCGCGACCGGTGTCGCCATCCCGTTCACCTGGGTGGGAACCTTCCTCGGATTTACCCCGTTGCCTCCGACCTACTGGATCGGTGTCTTTCTGATTCTTGCGAGCTATGCCGTGCTGACGCATCTTGCAAAGATGTGGTTCGTTCGCAGGTTCGGACTGGATTGAATCATGTACGGCCTCGTACCGACTCCTGGCATGATTGCGCACACCCTAAATATGGCTGCCGCGCGTTTCATTTTTCAGGCACGCATGCTGCTCGCGACCGCAGAAGCCGGCACTTGCAGCACATCACCGACTCCGCTCACGGCTGCGCCGCAGAGCAGCCGCGCCCCCGCAGCAGGCTGGACAGTATCCTCGAGGTCGACATGTGTAAGCGCATTCTGATCGCAATCGACGGCAGCGAGACGTCGAGGCATGCCTTTGAAGGTGCATTGCAACGCGCTCGCGAAAACGATGCGCAAGTGCAGCCTCTGTACGCCGTCGACAATCCGCTGCTGGCATGCGATGCGATCGGTTACGGCCCTTCGATCCTGCGCGAAGCAGGTCTGGCAGAAGGCCGCCTGCTTGCGGCCGCAGCACTGATTGCGGTGAAGCGCGACGCCGTCGCGGGCACGCCGGTGACCGTCCAGGTCGAACTCCCTGGTCAGGACGTTGCGGAACGTGTGCGGCTCGCCGCAAGCGACTTCAAGGCCGATCTCGGGGTGCTCGGCACGCACGGCCGGCGAGAGTTTCGGCGGCCTGTTCCAGGGAGCGTCGCCGAGCGTGTAGTACGTAGGACGTGTTCTCCCGTGCTACTGGTGCCGAATCTACAGGATCGGCCAACGTCCACGCCAGCCACCGGCCAGCAATTTGCGGCCGGCCGGTAAATGTGACTTGCAAATCCTCGAGCGTAGTCTTTTCGCTTCAAATCAATGCGCACTCCGCAAATTCGCTCCATTCCTCCGCGCCTCACGCAATCCGACGACGCGCTTTCCGTGCAGCCTCGGCTCCCGCCGCCGACCGGCACAGGATTAGTGCGGGTTGCACCGGGTCTGCTCGGCAAGGGATCCCGGCTGCGCTCGCTCGGGCTCTTGGCAATGGGCTTGGCCGGCTTTGTTGCGGTCGTTCTTGTCGCGTTGCATTTCGGTTCGCTTCAGAAGATGCTCGAATTGGCGCGATCGGCGCGTCCGGGCTGGCTGCTCGTCGCCTTCGTCGCTCAGGGAGCAACCTATCTCAGTGCGGCCTTCGTATGGCGTCAGGCATTGCAATGCGCCGGCCATCCGTTGCCGCTACGGGTGCTCGTTCCGCTCGGCATAGCCAAGGTCTTCACCGATCAGGTTCTCCCGAGCGGCGGCATCAGCGGCACGATGCTGGTCGTGCGCGGACTGATCAGGCGGCGCGTGCCCGCCGGGATTGCAATGGCGGCAATGCTCGCCGGCCTCGTGTCTTACGATGGTGCGTATCTCATTGTTGTGCTCGCCAGCGCCAGCGCGCTGTGGATTCGGCATCGGATGAATCTCCCGTTGGTCATCGGCGTCGCGGTTTTCGTGGTGGTCACCATCGCCGTACCGGCTGCCGTCCTGGGACTGAAACGATGGGGTCAGCGCAAGCCGATTGCCTGGGTCAGCAAGTGCCTGGGCGGAACCGACCTGCTCCAGGAACTCACCGATGCGCCCACCGAGTTGCTGCGCAGCCCGTGGCTGCTCATGCAGACCGTGGTTTTGCAGTTGGCCATCTTCCTGCTCGATGCCATGACGCTTTGGCTCGCGTTCAATGCGCTCGGCGAAGTGCCAGCGCTCTGGATCGTCTTCGTCAGTTTCGCCATTGCGTCGATGGTGGCTACCATTGGTCCGATCCCGGTTGGACTGGGGACCTTCGAAGCCACGAGCGTCGGCATGCTGAGTCTGCTCGGCGTGTCGATTGAAGCAGCGTTAGCAGGGACGCTCCTGCTACGCGGCCTGACCTTCTGGCTGCCGATGTTGCCTGGCCTCTGGCTGGCACGGCGCGAACTCAGCCGCGCATCGGGTGTACCCGCCGTCGTTTCTGCGCCTCGCTAACGTGAGCTAACCGCCACGGCGGCCAGGCGCGTGGATAGCCCGCCGTGGGCGACGAGCGCACGCGCATTTGCGGCCAGCCGGGCAAAACGAGCAGCACCAACCCCGGCACGATCGTGCCTACGATGAACGTCAAGTTTGCAATCCGGACGAAACCGTCGCGCCATTTAGCACGGTCCATGTAGCTATCCAGTAGAAGCCGGACGCAAAAAGCCCCGCGCAGATGCCGTTCGACGCACGTGCCGGCCGACTAATGGGTGTCACGTTGGAGAGGCAGCCGGGTAAGATCGCGAGTTGAAAAGGACGCAATCTCTCTATCATGGCTACCGCTTTCCGGCGGGGATCATCAACTGCGCGGTACGCTGGTACTATCGGTTCAACCTGAGCCTGCGTGACATCGAGGAGTGGCTGCATGAGCGCGGCGTGACGGTCACGTACGAATCAGTGCGCCGCTGGTGCGACCGGTTCGGCGCGCCATTCGCCCGTCTGGCGAAAGCGGCACGGGGCAAGTCGGGCTCGACATGGCACCTGGATGAGATGTTTGTGAACCTGCGCGGCGAACCGTACGCGCTATGGCGCGCCGTGGATGAACACGGAACCGAACTGGACGTGCTGCTGCAGAAGCGCCGCGACAAGGCAGCGGCAAAGCGCTTTTTCATACGGGTGTTGCGTTCAGCTCCCGTGCCGCGCAAGATCGTCACCGACCAGTTGCGCAGCTACCCGGCCGCAAAGGCAGAGATCGGCGAATTCGCATGCGTGAAGCACGTGTTCGTCAAAGCGGCCGCGCGGGTGAACAACCGTGCCGAGAACAGTCACCAGCCCACGCGTCGGCGCGAACGTCAGATGCGAGGCTTTCGCGATCCACGTCGCACGCAGGCGTTCCTTTCCTGCTTTGGTCCGATCCGGCAGCACTTCGCGTTGCCCGGGCACCGGATGACGGCCTCATGCCATCGCGCCAACTCAAGGCGCTGTTCACCGTGTGGCAAAGCTGGACGGTGGCAGAAGGCGTCGGCCAGCGCTAATTAATAAGCATAACGATACGTCTGCGCCTAACCCAGTCTGTCCCCGTCAATTTGACAATGCCGTTGCGGCTTGTGCGTCGTGTCCCCGCTCGCGGAACAGCTTTTCCCGGGTACCAGCCTTAAATGGCCTAGTTTTGGGCTTCATGTGCGCTTACCTCGGGGGCTTGCAATTCGAACCATTCTAGTCCGGTGCCAGCGGTCCACGTTGAGGTACGTCAAAATCCTCGCGTTCTGATCTGGACCGGACGCGAAGAGGCTCGAAGCAGCTATTCAGCTACCCTATCAATGCACGTTCCGGTCTACGATGTGCTCGCTATGTCTCTGCTCTACCCGACGATGGCGCGGCAAGCCGGGCAATATGAAAGTTGGACGGGATGGCCCCGCAGCGAGATATACCAATTGCGATCCACTGAGCAGGGACATCAAGCTTTTGTTTGTAACTTCGACTGCGGCTTAGCTCCGGGCGAGGCGACTGGCGCCTCCCCCTCAACCAGGCCACTCCGAAGAGGAGCACAATCACCTTGCTGCACCGTCAATCACCCCCGTAAGGAGTAGCCATGAGCGCCGAAGCTTTGAAGAAACTGTGGGCGGAGTTCGACGACCTCGCATCCAAGAGCGAAAGCGAGGACGTTCAATTCGTGATCAGGGCCATTAAGCTGCACGCGGAAGTAATGGACTCCCGCCTCGCGGCCCTTGAGGCGATAGCAAACGTGTCCGCCAGGCATCCAACGAAGTAGCCTTAGACGATCGGACTGAGCATCCGGCCGCTGGGCGGGCGACCGCCCCGCGTCCGGCTCCCTGCC